>JANPIA010000062.1:0-10370 GCA_031424735.1 Segetibacter sp. | reverse complement strand
TTTAAACGAACTGCAAGATTATTTAGCGCCCATGCAGGTGAATGGAAATGTGTTCGCCACCCTGGATTGCCTTAGTTGCTTTGCCCAAAATGCTTTACAATACAGTTACAAAAAACCACAGTTGCACAATGGTTTGGCGTTCGAAATAAAAGACAGTCGCCACCCGGTTATAGAGCGGAATTTAGCCACCGGCGAAACCTATATAGCCAACGATATTGTATTGAATGCCGAAGATCAGCAGGTGATCATATTAACCGGTCCAAACATGAGCGGTAAAAGTGCATTGCTGCGGCAAACCGCGCTCATTACTTTGATGTCGCACATGGGCAGTTTTGTTCCGGTTTCATTTGCAAGCATACCACTAACCGACAAAATTTTTACACGTGTTGGTGCAAGCGATAACCTGAGTGGAGGCGAAAGCACCTTTATGGTGGAGATGAATGAAACTGCAAGCATCATCAATAACTTAACAGCAAGGAGCCTTATTTTATTAGATGAAATTGGACGAGGTACGAGTACGTACGATGGCATTAGCATAGCCTGGAGCATTGTTGAATTTTTGCATTCATCCCCCCACGCCCCTAAAACATTATTTGCCACACACTACCACGAATTAAATGAGCTGGAAAATAAACTATCGCGTGTAAAAAACTTCCATATCACTAATAAAGAGGTGGGCAACAAAATTATCTTCCTGCGTAAACTGGCGCCAGGCGGCAGTAAACACAGCTTTGGAATTCATGTGGCAAGAATGGCTGGAATGCCTCCATCGCTTATTGAAAGAGCCAACGAAGTGTTGCAACAGTTAGAAACGAAGCACGTGGATAGTGAGGAAGATTTAACCCATACCAATATAAGAGATCAACTCACCGCAAACGTTAAAAAACTCGCCATTCCCAAAATGCAACTCAGCATTTTTGATGCACACAGCGAAACATTTGATGAAATAAGAAAGATGCTGGAAGTGATAGACATCAACCGCCTCACGCCTGTTGAAGCTTTGATGAAGTTGAACGAAATAAAAAACAGGATCAGGTAAACCTTCCGCGTTCCCAAATTGCAACCGATGGTATAACTACATATCACGTCTCATTCGGTTAGTTCAAAATCCTTTACAATCTTAATGTGCTAATTGATATTCTACCTTTAATTCAGAAACTAATTAAAGGCTGACTAATCCGATATCCTTCATTTTAGACCTCAAAATTCTAATTGCAAAAAACCAACCATCCAATGATATATTCCAATAATCTTATGCAAACCAGTTAACCTAAAAATACTGTATGAAAGCCATTATTATTGGTGGAGGCATAGCCGGCCTGGCTGCCGCCATAAGTCTTAAAAAAGTGGGATGGGAAGTATCAGTAAATGAAAGAGCCTCGCATTTTACTGAAATCGGTTTAGGTTTTATCTTATTACCAAATGGTCTTGAAGCACTGGACCAATTAGGTGCCGGGCCCGCCATCCGGCAATATGGCAAGTTTCTGAAAGATGCCATCCTTCAAAATAGCCATGGCGAAGTTTACAAGAAAGAGGATCTCAGCTACTCACTTGCTATTCGCCGGTACGATTGTTTGCAGGCTTTGGAAACATTGCTGCCAAAGGATTGTGTTCATTACGGCAACGAATTTTCCCACTTTATTTATAACGAAAAGGGACGTGCAACAACCGTTGTTTTCAAAAACGGTGAGCGCCAAACTGGTGATATTTTCATTGCCGCGGATGGGGCTAATTCTGCCATCCGTAAATCAATGTTCCCGCAGTTTAAAACAACCGCTACCAAGGTAAAAGAACTCGTTTGCATAGCCGACCTGCCCGAGATTGCCGAAATGCTTGATGGTAATTTGTTGAAAACACAAAGCGATCATATGGGTCTCTCGTTCGGCATGGTTCCCTGCAACAATGAGCAGATTATTTGGTACATGCAATACGATTGCAACAGGTGGGATATGCCAGACCTTAACCCCGAAACAAAAAGGAAGTTTGCATTTAATATGATGAAGGGCTGGCCACATCCAATTCAGTATGTGTTAAACCACAGCAACATGAACAAGTCGTTTCTGTGGACAACAAAAGATATGGATATACTGCCTTCTTTTCATCACAGGAACATTGTATTAATTGGTGATGCCGCACACCTTGCCTTACCATTTACAAGCCAGGGCACCAACAGTGCATTGCAGGATGCAATTGTTTTAAGCGAACTACTGGAAGGACAGCGCAAAGATTTTAGTGAAATATTTACAGAGTATTATTACAACAGGAAAGATGTGCTTTGCAAATACCTGCAGTTTGGCAGAATGATAGCCGACCGTTTTTTAGAACCTGCACTTTTTGTTGATGAAGAAGCGCCGATACCTTTGGCTAAATGACCTTACATTTAGGGCCAACAACTAAATGATGGCGTACGAATTTTCTGAAAAAAATATAAACATGAAAGCCTTGCGTAAGCGGGCTTTTAATCTTAGATGGGCAACCCTGCCGGAAGATGTTATTCCACTAACGGCAGCCGATCCTGATTTTCAATGTGCACCAGAAATTGCGGAGGCCATCAATAGCTACACGGCGGAACGTGTTTTCTCCTATGGCCCCGGCGAAGGCTTGCCCTCCTTTAAAAAAGTAGTGGCTGAAACAATGAACCAACGCCGCAACCTCAATACGTTTCCAGAACTTGTATTACCGGTAGATAGCGCCGCGCAAGGTATGGCAGTTATTGCCGGCTATGTTTTGCAACCCGGCGATGAAGCAATTATTTTCGACCCTGTGGATTTTTTATTTGCAGCGTCTGTTGAAAAGGCAGGTGGTATAGCAGTGCGCTTCCCAATTAGAGTGAAAGATGTAAGCTATGATATCGGACTACTTGAAAAACTCATCACACCAAAAACAAAAATGCTTTGCCTTTGCAATCCGCACAACCCATCCGGCAAAGTTTTTACACGGGATGAGTTGTTGGTGTTAGGCAACCTGGCCGTTGCGCACAGCCTTTGGATAATGAGTGATGAAATTTGGAGTGATATTGTTTTCGCTCCACATATTTATACAAGCATCGCATCCATATCACCCGCTATTGCTGCACGTACGTTTACCATTTACGGCTTTAGTAAGTCGTACGCTATAGCGGGTTTGCGAGCAGGGTTTATTATATCCCCCGATGCTGAAACCCATGAGGGAATTATACAGGAATCGATGGTGCGAACTACGATCAGCGGTACGTCAACACTATCGCAAATTGCGGCGCAGGCTGCTTTTGAACATTGCCGCTATTGGGTAGATGATTTTATGGTACACCTTACCTTTATGCGTAACTATACCGTTGAAAGACTAAACGGCATGAAAGGAGTTACCTGTCACACCCCGCAGGGTTGTTACCTCGTTTTTCCAGACATTTCCGGTACGAATTTGAGCAGTGAGAAGGTTTCCGAATACCTGATGAATGAAGCCAGGGTTGCCGTGGTGCCAGGTGCCGCAAAATGGTTTGGACCCGGTGCCGAAGGTCACATCCGGCTATGTTTTTCCACTTCGCACAACATACTCAAAGAAGGGCTGGATAGAATTGAAATGGCGCTGGCAAAGCTTTGACGATGATGTAATAAAATAAATAGTACATGCGCTTTAAACCTGTTGCTCAAAACCCGCTTGAATGGTTTGCCTTGCAAGCCGGGCTGGTACCCATTCCCCTCGCCTATTCACATTTCGGTTTTGTAATGAGTAAAGCTATACTTGAAGCAACAGACAAGGGAATTTTTGAAGCGATCGGGCACCAAAAAATATCACCCAAACAAATAGCCAAGCATTGCAAACTGAATGAGCGTGCTGTTACCAGTTTGTTGGGGGTGCTTGCATCTATGGGCTTGCTCAAGAATCATCACGAGCTTTTTTCATTAACACGCCAGGCAAAAAAATGGTTGTTGAAAGGTAGTCCTCAATCCGCCTATTGGCTAATGCTTTTCGATAACAGGGTTTGTTTTAAATGGATGGATTATGTGGGTGAATTTTTAGAAACCGGTAAAGGATTGCAGTACCATGACTCGTTTACTGAAGAGGAGTGGTTTTATTACCAGAAAGCAATGGAGGCTTCAGCCAGGGCTACTTCAAAAGAAGTCGTCAAAAAAATACCGGTTCCGGCACAGGCAACAAAAATGATGGACATTGGTGGCTCGCATGGATTATATTCCCTTGAACTGTGCAAAAAATACCCGTCCCTCTCTTCGGTAATCGTCGATCTTCCCAACGCTGTATCCTGGGTAAAAGCCGATCACGAATCGCCGCAAATAAATAACGACATCCAATATGTTGCTGCCGACATATTACAATATGATGCAGGCGAAAACGAATACGACCTCATCATAATGGCAAACCTCGCTCATCATTTTACCAACGAACAAAATATACTGGTTGCGCAAAAAGCGTTCAGGGCTTTAAAGCTCGGGGGCTATTTTGTAATACTGGAAGTGCTACGCCCCGTTCAAATAAAATTGAACAACGATATGCTCAGCAGCATTGGCGATTTCTTTTTTTCACTAAGCAGCACCTCCGGCACCTGGAGTCTTGAGCAAATTAAAGGTTGGCAACAAAAGGCGGGTCTGCAATATATCCGTAAAATTACTTTCCTGAGCATTCCCGGCTATGCCGCCGTCATCTCACAAAAGAAATAAACCACTCATCTATAAAAGAACTTAAAATTTTACCAAACCTTTTTCTGCCCACCTGTAATACACGTACTTCGCTTCGCAAAAAAAACCTTATGAAGTTGTCTGTAAAAATTTTTCTGTTCGCTGCTTTATTTACCACCGTGTCGGTGGGTTATAGCCAGGTAGCAAAAGATAAAAAAATACCAGTATCGTCCGATGTAAAAATTGGCAAGCTGGCTAATGGCATTACTTATTACATCCGCAAAAACCAGGAGCCAAAAAACCGTGCGGAACTTCGCCTTGTGGTAAATGCGGGCTCTATATTAGAGAACGAGCAACAACTCGGCCTTGCTCACTTTACCGAGCACATGTCGTTCAACGGCACAACTAATTTTAAGAAGGCGGAGTTGATCGACTTTCTTGAAAAAAGCGGCGTTCGCTTTGGCGCCGACCTAAATGCATATACCTCGTTTGATGAAACGGTTTACATGCTTCCGTTACCGACAGACAGCCCAGCCGTTTTTAAAAAAGGTTTTCAAATATTGGAAGACTGGGCGCACAATGTAACGTTTGAGAACGAAGAGATAGACAAGGAAAGGGGTGTTGTGATTGAAGAATTAAGATCGCGACTTGGAGCTGCTGAAAGAATGAGAGCGAAGTATTTTCCAATACTGCTGAAAGGTTCAATGTATGCCAACCGTATGCCCATCGGTACAAAGAAGAACCTCGAAACTTTTAAATATCAAACGGTAAAAGATTTTTACAAAACCTGGTACCGCCCTGATTTGCAGGCGGTGATAGCCGTTGGCGATTTTGATGTAAACGAAGTGGAGAAAATGATCAAAGATCATTTTGCCAAAATACCGAAAGCACTCAAGCCGCAGCCGCGAACCAGGTTTGGCGTGCCCTTACACAAAGAAACTTATACCTCAATTGTAACAGACCCTGAGCAAACATACAATGTGGTGCAGCTATATTATATACAACCCCCTATACCTGAGCCGCAAACCGACCTGCAATACAGGAGCGAAATTGTTAGAGAGCTTTTCAATGCAATGATGAGCAGCCGCCTGCAGGAACTTACGCAAAAACCAGATGCACCATTTTTATTTGGAAGCAGCAGTTACGACAAATTTTATGGTGACAAAGACGCATTCAGTTTGTTTACTGTTGCAAAGGATGGCAGTACCGTAGGAAAAGCCATTGAAGTGCTGTTAGCCGAAAACGAAAGAGTAAAACAAAACGGTTTTACACAAACAGAACTCGACCGTGTAAAAACGGAAACGCTTTCCTCAATGGAAAATGCATACAACGAGCGTGACAAAACAAAATCAGCACAATTGGTGGAGGAACTTATCCGTAACTATCTTAAGAAGGAGCCAATCCCCGGTATTGAATACGAGTATGAACTTTATAAAAAGTATCTGCCTGCCATTAAGCTTGCAGAAGTTAATTCGCTTATCGCTAAATGGATAAAGCCAACAGACCGTGCCGTAATTGTGATGTCGCCTGAATCTGAAAAAACAAAATTGATATCTGAGAAAGACCTGGTTGCTTTGCTAAACAAGCCTTTCGGAAAAATAAAATCGTATGAAGACAAAGTAGTGAAAGGCGCCTTACTGGCTAAACCAATTACACGCGGTACCATCAGCAGCGAAACAAAAGTGCAGGAAGTGGGCGTTACCGAGTTAATGCTTTCTAACGGAGCCAAAGTTTTACTGAAACCAACCGATTACAAAAACAACGAAATTTTGTTTTCAGCCATCAGCCCCGGTGGCGCTTCCTTATACAGTGTTGAAGATCATATGTCGGCATCCAACGCAAGCAGTATTGCCATCCTGGGTGGCGTAGGTGATTTTGATATGATGAGCCTGCAAAAAGAACATACCGGAAAACAGGTAAGGGTAATGCCCTCTGTTGGTTTGTACAGTGAAGGTTTAAGCGGAAGTTCAACGCCAAAGGATTTTGAAACGGCCATGCAACTTATACATGGATACTTTACCGAACCACGCAAAGACAGCAACATGTTTAAGGTAATGCAACAGCAAATGACCTCCATGCTTGCTAACAAGGGTAAAGATCCCGGTTCCGTTTTTTCCGATTCAGTTAGTTATATCATGTCGGGCTACAATGCCCGCCGTAAGCCCATGACTATGGAAAGCCTCGCTAACATCAGCCTTGATAAGTCGTACGATGTTTACAAGGAGCGCTTTGCAGATGCGGGTGATTTCATTTTTACATTTGTAGGTAATTTCAAGATCGACAGCATTAAGCCGCTCATTGAAAAATACATCGCTTCCCTACCCTCTTCGGGTAAAAAAGAAATGTGGCAGGATGTAGGCATTCGTTATCCAACGGGTGTAATAGACAAAGTGATAAAAAAGGGACAGGAAAATAAAGCATCGGTTCGGTTAAGCTTTACAGGTACTACACAGTACAGCGATTTGGAATCAACACAGGTAGACCAGCTATGCAAGGTTTTAAACATTCGATTACTGGAAGTGCTTCGCGAAGACCAGGGTGGCGTTTACAGTGTTGGCGTAAGGGGTGGCATTAACCGCGAACCTGTAAACAGCTACAGCATCACGGTGTCGTTCGGCTGTTCGAAAGAGAATGCCGAAAAGCTTGCCGGGCTTGTGATTGATGAAATTAAAAATCTGCAGAAAAATGGAGCACCGCAGGTAAATGTTGATAAAGTAATAGCGGAAGATGTTAGGGTAATGGAAACGGAAGTAAAGGAGAACGACTACTGGTTATCGAACCTTGAACAAAAATATTATTACAAGGAAGAGCCAAAAATTATTTTAGAAGATATGCAGATGGTTAAGAAACTTACCGTTGAGAGAACCAAAGAACTGGCTAACAAATATTTCAATTTCAATAACCTGGCTAAGCTGGTGCTGATGCCCGAGAAGGAGTAAGTTTTAGGTGATAACAAAAAAGACTGCCCATTTTTGAGCAGTCTTTTTTTGTTATTTTTTTTGTTACCGGCAGTAGAAATGCTATTGAGTTCCCTTGCGTCGCACCCTTGTACCACATTAACAATCATGATCATTTTTAACTGCAAACAAAAGAAAATAGTTGATTGAATCAAACAATATCCATTTGTTATTTTATCACAAATACGATCATCAAACCAATCACATCATTTCTTTCAACTTTTCTACAGCAATATCCACTTCTTCCTTTGTATTATACTTGCTAAACGAAAAGCGCACCGTTATCTTGTTAGGGTTGTTGTTTATAGCCCGTATAACATGACTGCCGGCATCGGCACCGCTGGTACAGGCGCTGCCTCCGCTGGCGCATATGTTATTAATGTCCATGTTAAATAGTATCATCTCACTCTTCTCCGTTTTCGGAAAACTTACACTCAACACCGTGTATAAACTTTTGCCTAAAGTGTCGCCATTAAAACCCACACCTCTAATATTCTTCTTTAGTTGTTCCATCATATAAAGTTTTAACCCCTTTATATTATTGGATTCTTTTTCATGGTTTGCCGTTGCCAGTTCAAGTGCTTTGGCAAAACCTACAATGCCATACAAATTTTCCGTACCGGCACGCATATTCCGCTCCTGCCCGCCACCATGCAAAAATGGTTTGATCTTTACATTCTCGTTAATGTATAAAATGCCTGCGCCTTTGGGTCCATGAAATTTGTGACCAGCCCCCGTAATAAAGTGTACGGGCGTATTTCGCAGGTCAAAAGGAAAATGCCCAACAGTTTGCACGCTATCACTGTGAAAAATAGCGTTGTATAATTTGCACAATTCGCCAACAGCATCTATGTCCAGCATATTGCCGATTTCGTTATTGGCGTGCATAAGGGTAACCAGGCACTTATCCTTGCTTGCAGCCAACAGTCTTTCCAGGTCTTCCAGGTCAACATGCCCGTTAGGTAATAGCTTCACATAACTTAATGTTGCTTCACCGCTGCGGTATAAATGTTCAATGGTATGTAATGTAGCATGATGTTCTATGGTGGACGATATGATATGTTTGCAGCCCAAATCCCTTACCGAGGCAGTGATAGCGGTATTACTGCTTTCAGTTCCGCCACTTGTAAAAAAGATTTCGGCAGGGTGTGCATTCAAAATTTTTGCAACCGATTTTCTTGCCGTTTCAATTGCCAGCCGGGTTTCCCGGCCATAGCTGTAAATGGAAGATGGATTACCATAACAAGAGGTGAGGTAAGGCATCATCGCTTCCAGCACCTGGCTATCAAGGCAGGTGGTTGCAGCGTTATCAAAATATATGCGGTCGTGCATTATCATTGTTATTGGTTGATGGATCGTTTCCGGTTTTTCTGAGATTTAATACAAGACAAGGATAGCCACACTATATTAGTAGCAAAACTGATAAGATAGCGCCGCCAAAAATAATTAATAAACATCAACTGCTGCGGCTAACAAAAAAAGGCTGCCAATTGGCAGCCGGGATATATGTGGAGTTAGAATATTTTGAAAGTGATCTCCATATTCTATTTCAAGTTTAGTACCGGGTTTGAAAGAGTGTTCCGACCGCCAAAACGAATGCTATCTGTGGAATTCAATTTTGTAACAGTGGAAAATCATACACGATTGCATCACTGCATGCTTTCCCTGATATCCTTCATCATGCGCATAGCGATGTTTTCGGCGGTTGTTTCAAAATTACTTTCCGCATAGATACGTATGATGGGTTCCGTATTGCTGGTCCGCAAATGAACCCAATCATTTTCAAATTCAAGCTTCAACCCATCTTCCGTGTTAGCAGGGTTGTTTTTATATTTCACTTTTATCTTGTCAAATATCTTACTAACGTCTACACTCTTTTCCAGCTCTATTTTATTTTTGCTGATGAAATAATCGGGATAGGTACCACGCAATTGCTTGATGCTTTTTTGTGAATGTGCAAGGTGTGTAAGAAACAGCGCGATGCCTATTAAAGCGTCACGTCCATAATGCAGATCGGGAACAATGATGCCGCCGTTGCCTTCGCCGCCAATTACTGCATTTACCTCTTTCATTTTTGTAACCACGTTTACCTCACCAACCGCGCTGGGGAAATATTCACCCCCATGTTTTACGGTTACATCTTTCAATGCACGGGTAGACGACATATTGCTAACCGAATTTCCTTTACGATGCTGAAGCACATAATCAGCTACGGCCACCAGTGTATACTCTTCACCAAAAGGAGTTCCATCTTCACAAACAAAACAAAGACGGTCAACATCCGGGTCAACAGCAATTCCAAGGTCTGCCTGCTGCCGGTTCACTTCGGCACAAAGTTGTGTAAGATGTTGCGGCAAGGGTTCGGGATTGTGTGCAAACTTTCCGTTCACTTCCCCGTTTAAAACAGTAAAATCTTTTAAACCCAATGCCTTTAAAAGAGCAGGCACAGCAATAGCGCCAGTACTGTTTATTGCATCTATTACTATTTTGAACTTTCTTTTTTTAATGGCTGCAACATCTACCAGCGGGTAATGCACAATAGCATCAATGTGCTTTTGTAACGACGTGTTGTTTTCGGTATAGCTTCCTAATTTATCAACCAGTGCAAAATTAAATTTTTCATTAGCGGCTATTTCCAGCACTTTAGCACCTTCTTCCGCATTTATGAATTCGCCCTGGCCATTCAGCAATTTAAGTGCATTCCATTCTTTGGGGTTGTGGCTGGCTGTTAAAATAATTCCACCAGCGGCATCTTCAAACTTCACCATCATTTCCACCGTGGGTGTTGTGGTCAACCCCA
>JANPIA010000061.1:0-6540 GCA_031424735.1 Segetibacter sp. | reverse complement strand
GGATCATCGGACATGAACTCGGTCATCTGGCTCATGGCCATGAAAGCGCACATTTTGACAGCAGTTCACTTGACACCTATGTAAAGAATTCTTCGTTGGATAACAAAGAGGAGTTGCAGGCTGATTCCTTTTTTGTTCGCTCCATCCAAACAAATACAAGATTGCGACAATCGGTTGAGCGGTTGATGATCAGCATACTGAACGCGGAGATCCAGCAAAAAATTGGTGAGATTCCCACGCAGGGTGTAGGAATTATTTATGACTACACCAATCAAGTGGTTGTTCAATATGCAAAACAAAAAACGCATCCGGAATATGTTATCAGACTTGCACGGATGCTGGAGCTAAGCTCAAAAATGAGCGGTGATTACGGGCTTTACAATTTGCTAGAGAGATTTATTAAGCAACTAAAAGAAGTTCAATAAAAAAGGAATACAAAAATGTGTATTAATATTTGATTAATCTAAAGCATGGAAAAATCGGAGCTGTATAGAAAATGCAGGGCACTAATTCAGCAGTGGCAATGTGGGAAGTTAAACGACTTTGTAACTGCCCTCCCAACAAAACATCCGGAGTATTGGTTTGGATAGTATGCGTTGTTTCAGAGCTACCTTGCCCGCGCCGATTTCCAGGCAGCAGAGTTATGTTTTCTGGAAGCAGAAAAAACCTTTCGCCATATCTTCATTTCACCACATCTTTCCAATTAAGACACCAGTTCCTGCTCCTGCAGACCTATCAGTTCGAAGACTTATACGAAGCGTTATCTTATTTCGAGAAAATATACGATACAGCGGAAACATCGCCTTACAACAAAGCCCTTGCGCTTGCTTTGTACGGAAAGTCCATGCTTTTGGGCATTTATTTCGATATCCTTCCAGCGACACAGAAGCACACTGCTTTAAAGTTTTTGAACAATGGTGCAGCCATTTTTCGAGAACATGAATTATTCCAGGATTATCATAGTACGCTTCTGTTAATGGCTGAAACGGCGCAAAAAAACCCAAAACCCAAACTAGAGGAAGCAGTAAAATTATTTCAACAATTATTGGAGTCCGCAGAGCGCCGGGGAAGACAATATTTCTATTTGTCTCGTCCTGAAATACCTTGTCACTAAAAATACTTCAGGAAGATGGAAAACGTCAAAAAAAGGTACAAGCCAAGTCTTCTCAGCCGAGATCCATACAAACGCCGAACGGAAGCGGAAATGGTAACTCTGAACACTACGTGGCTTGTAAAATCGAACCACAGCCCGATATAGCTAAGAGTCCTGTTTGCACCAATAAACGACGAGTCGCGGAAACAAGTACTGGCGGCAATGAAAAAGAATTTTTTAAACACGGACATGCAATAAGATGAAACTAGTGTATACAAAGATATTTTCAAACTATACAAAAGGCTTTTTGATCAAAAAATATCCTTGGCACTCAATTCGGATTATGATTTTGACTTCAGCAGTTCCTGAATATCAATCCCCAAAAAAAATACCCTCGACCTGATCTTAACCGGGCGGAGTTTACCATCCTTAATCCACTCATATATTGTTGGACGGGTAATATTAAACAAGAGGCATAGCTCACTAATTTTGTAAAGTGGCTTTTGCGTGAGACCGGGCGTTGACATTAAAGACTTTGTGACTTTGCTTTTCGATAGCTGAATCATTTCCTCATGAACTATGGTTCTTATCTGTATCCAAAACTCTGTAGGGTCCATCGGGAATAATATCGGGATTGAATTGCTTTCCATGCTACATATATTTTACACACTTACGATCCGATCTATAATTTTCTTAAATAAAAACCTGGAAGAGTATGATGATTACTGGCGGGCGAATATTTTATATATCCAAATGCCTGCAGCTCTTGAATACATTTTGACAGCGTATTACGGGATATTTTAGCAGCCTTCATTAAATCATTTCTTGAAATCATGACCGGGTTCACGGCGCCATTGAGGTTTGAAAAATAGAGCAGTGAAACATACACACTAATATGGCGCACACTGATCTTAACATCATCTACAATAGTCTCGTAAAAGTCTGAAAGTGGTATGGGCTCTTTCATAAGTCAAGGCTTTTCTATATTGATTTGCTCTTGTTTTTCTTAGAGGTTGCAGTATTAATGGCGACTTTATTATACTCTTCCCCCCTATCAGTTGTTTCATCAAGCAGTTTCCGCTTTACCTGCATTTGTTTCTCCAACCATTTGTTGTTTAGGTAGCGATATGACTCTTCGGTAGAAATTGCGACCTCACCTTCAAAAAAATAAAAGCGTTGACTGATTTCGAACCTCGATCTCAATTGGCTAAAACCATCAAAAATTTCTTCAACAGGTGTATCCGACCAATACTTTACCTTTACTAACGTTAGTAATTCAGCTCCCTGCGTTGTAACACCCAGTGCAAGTAAATCCGTGATAACAGCCTCAACCTGTTCCACGATTTTCAACGAAATGCTTTCTTCTATAATTTCCGGTGAAAAATAACTTGACCAGTCTATTGCCGCTACACGGTTCTCAAGCAGGCCAACGTCGATGTCTTGGACAGGCACCGGTGGAATAGTTATAGATTTTCTCAATATTGCATCATAGCATTGACACAAATAATCACCCGCGTCATTTCTGTTGAAGTGCAACTTGAAATTCATCGTGTCAAAGCCTTGTCGTTTTCGCTGGACCAGCATAAAACTACTTTGCTGAAATGGGATGCGTTGCAGAAGTTGTTGCTCAATAGAGAGATCAAAGCCAAGACTTATTAATGTCTTGGCTGTTGAAACTATTTGTGCTGTATTCATTTCATTTGCTTTAAGAAAGGCTCAACCCTTTTTTACTGGATGATCTTTTTTTTTCTATTAGAGGTTTAGGTGCTTTAACCGATGATACATTTTGCTTTTCCGTATTTTCCTTTGCCGACTCCTGCTGTTGCGTGTGTTTCGACGCGTGCTGCTGCATACCTTCTCTTTGCATTTTACTCATCTGTGCATCGAAAACATTAATTGTCTTAAACTGTGGGTTTGCCTCGATAAACATCTTATCCTGCTTGCCATCTTTATCAAAGGTGACAGCCTGAACATTTCCCTTTTCCAGCGATGCAACAAGTCTTTCTTTATCCGTAGAATTTGCCAATTCTTTTATTGGCAAAGACGATAAAGCTTTATCAAGATCATAGCCATAATTTTGGTGAAACTGTTTCATCTTATAGCTGCCATGTTGATCCTTTTCAGCGAAGTCAAGCTGTACCCAGGCATTGTATTTTTGCCCCTCACTGTTTGTAAGATCTTTGTTTACGGAACGTCCGCTTAGAAGATTGAAAGCCTCCTTCAGCGTAACCCCGGCGCCCTTGTTGATGTAAAATGTCTGCCTGTGTTGCGGGTCATTGGAAAGCTTTGCATCGTAACGATTGAAAAAATACATGTCTGACTGATCGGACTTTCTAAAATGCAATTGCGCGTCCAGTGTTTCTTTACCGTATTCATTTTGGAAACGTAGCGTGAACTCTGGAAATCCTTGCTGGATGTTTTTCTCCATAGCAGGATTTAATCCCTCGCCAAACCCCATATACTTGAGGTTATTCTTTAAAAAATCCAGGTTTTGTGTGTCCATGATATTTGTTTTTTTGATGAAAATTGAAATTTTATAAATCTGTTTATGACTACAAGCTTTTCGTTTTTAAGATGTGCCGGTTTTTAAGAATAAGTTGAAACTGTCTTCCTCCTCCTTCTTCCATGATTTCAATGATCGCCTGCTTCTTATGCGCTAGCGTGAATTTGGGTAGTGCTACAACCCATGTTACTTCACCATTCTGCCGAATCGAAGATGTATCGCCTGAGACATAAAGAGGGTTAATTTCTAACTCCTGCGAAGGCATTCTTTTGGGTTGTTTACGGTCGCGTATATAGAAGTGGAACTGATCGACATCGTAATTGATTGTGGAGTGATTTCGAATATGCAGCCGAAAAAAAAGCAGGTTGTCTTTCGCATAAATTCCATTGCATGAGGCAATGACTCTCCCGGATGATTGATGGATAGAATAGCGATCAGTGGGTAGGGTATCAATACGTCTTACAAGGTCACGAATTGCAGCTTTATCATAGGATCGGGAACTATAGATAAACTTTTGTGTTGTACCTGCTCCTACGTCATTTTGTTTTGAGACCGTATCCGAAAGATCTAACGCCAGATAGGCAGGTTCGTTTGTATAATTAACAACAAACGAATAAAGCTTTCCATTACTGGTAATTACGGTTAGATTAGTTTCATTAAAATTCTTTATGTCGGCCTTAACCCTAAGAATATTTTCAAGACCAGTTGCTTTCTTAACTATGATATCCTGACTCCCCCTATCTACCGTTGTAATTGCATAGGGGAAAACAATGTTGGTTGTTTTATTCAGTGTCACTTCAAGCCTATAGGATTCTATATAAGCATTCGCAGGAATTGTAAACGCATTTTGGGCATTTATGTCATGTATCAAGAGAGCGAGAGATACAAAAATTATTAGTCGTTTCATATCGGTGGTTTATAAATGATCAGAGTGTATTAATATCTTTTAGCAACATTTTGTAGCCCGCTTTCAGCGTGATTTTTACCTGCTTTACTTTTTTAGTTAACAGGCTTTTTGCTGCACTTAAGCCGGCTGAAGCAGCCTGTGCTTTTAGCGAAGGATCGAGCGACATCAATTCAATAGATTGCAAGCTTTGTTCAGTGGATTGCTTGCCCACATCTTGATTGATCGAACCCGGTACATTAATGCCTTCTAAACCGTCCATATCATATGCAGATAGAGACACTGGCAATAGATTATCTTGATATCTTATACCAGGAATGATGATACGCAGTCGCTCATTTTCAAGAGTTACAATTCCGTACACGAAACTCCCCTGCCGGATTAATAAGCCCGCTATATAAACATCTGTACCTAATCGTAATTTGATTGTTGAGCCTTCCGTAACAATCTTAGTTTCATGATTAAATGCGACAATCGAACCCATCGTTTGCTGCAACACAAGACTCTCTTCATAAAATGATTGCCGGCTTTTAAATTCCGTGCCATCCTGCTTTTGCAGCACTGTATCTTCTGTTGCAGGTGTTTCAATCGAAACTGTGAAAACTTGGCTTTTCTTTTCTTTAGACAAGCCCTTGATGTGATCACTTAACTTCTCTGGGTGCTGGATCTGCAGTATCTTATCAAGCGTTCCATTCAACTGCTGCATTTCCGGATCGCCCTCTTGTTTATCACTCATTACATGCATCATATTTTCGAGACGATCTACATCCTGAGAAAAATTTGCGTGGCTTGAACCTTCAGATTTGGTATTAGTGTTCTTTGCGATTTCAGGTTCATTGATAACTTTGGTTAACGCATTTATTTGCTGGTAGATCTTCTGTTCGCTTGCAGATAAATTGTGATTGTAGGGTGAAGGATTCAGCCCGTGATAACCACCATTTTGTGAAGGCGCTTGCTGAGATTCGACGCTTTGTAATTCGTTTCGATAATAAGGATCGTTGCGCATATATTCTGCACGTTTCAATGAGTCTGCGTCTGCCTGTTTATAAAATGAAAGCTTGTCAAGCATTGATTCATCTTTCAAATTAGCAGACGGCAATAGTGGGTTAAGACCGGCTTCTTTTTTTGTGCTCTCGGTGGATAAAGAACCTCCTCCAAGTGCCCAGAAGCCCATTGTAATAAACGGCAGAACCAATACCGGCAGCATTACCAGAAATTTCCTTTTCTTCAAGTACTTTTCTGAATGGGGCATTTTGTTTTCAAGGATTGCAAATTCTTTTTCCTCAGTGTTCTTTACCTCTTCCATACATTTCAATTTGTGGGTGATTAAATCTTTTTCAAACGCAACAGGCTGTCGAATAAATTGCTCCTGATTTGAGTGGTATCTGTTCCGAAATCAGGCTTGGTATCACTATTATTTTTGCCTGTCACCTGTAGTCGATTTTTCGGTCTGCCTTTTTCAAATTTGTCTTCTATATTTTTCGGCATCGATATAGAACCCAAGGACAGTTGGCTATTTGATTTTTTGGTATAAAAAGGTTGAAGGATAGCGACAACACTTAAACTGCCCATCACAACACATACTGCGAAAAGAAAAATCCGCTGTTGTTGTTTCTTCCACTTTCCCGTCAACGAATACAGTCGATTTGAAAACGCCTCCTGGCATTTAAGGATGAGTTTAACTGTGTGTTCAGCGGCTTTATCAGTTAATAATTCGCGCTTATTTTTTTCTTTCGATCTCATCTGTTCTCTGTTTTTATGTCCCGGTTTTCCAGCGTTTCCCACCTTTCAATGAGGAAGCCGTGTGGGTTGTGGTCAGACCTTGACACATTACGCAAATACCCTTCGGTAATGATGTTGCGGGTAACGATGCTGTTTGGTCGAATGATTTTAATGGTACCTGTACACCGAAAAAAGTATGGTGTGTTTTTTATGTCCACAGTAATTGTATCGATGCTGATATGCTGGCTGATATTCCCAGAAATGATCCCGGCATAGTAGCCTGTTTCCTTGAGATTTTCGTATTGCCTTTTTGCAGAA
>JANPIA010000060.1:0-1865 GCA_031424735.1 Segetibacter sp. | reverse complement strand
GGTTCATAGTTCTTGCTATCAACTCACTCCGTAGTTTTATGATTGGGTTGTTGGATGAGGAACATAAAACCAGCAGCGCCGGCAGTTGTGCGTTTGGTGATTGGTTTGATTCAATGAAGATGCAGAGGATCATTAAGCTTTTAGCTCTTTGCAAAACAAGCCGTAACTTTAAACTTCACATAAAAACATTTTATGTTCTCTGACTTTATCGAACAGAAGCCTGGGGTATTAGGGGGTAAACCTGTAATAAAAGGTACCCGCGTTGGCGTTGACCTTATTTTAGAAAAAATTGGAGCTGGCGAGACAATGGAAGATATTCTAAATGCCTACCCTTTTTTGGACAACCAAAGCATTCTCGCCTGCATATCTTATGGTGCCGCCTCTGTAAGAAATGAAACATTAATAGATGTCGAATGATTTCCTTCCTATTATTATTGATGAAAGTACAGATGCAAGGATAACAAAAGCCTTGCAGGAAGCAGGATTTAAAACCATTTCGATTCAGCAACTAATGCCTGGCACAGATGATATTGATATCATTCAAATGGCGGTTGATGAAGAAGCTTATATTATTACTGAAGACAAAGATTTTGGAGATGAACTAGTATACAAGAAAGGCGTTCATAATGGAGCAATGTTGTTGCGATTGGCAGGGGTAGAAATTGAACGGAAATTAGAACTCGTTCTTGCTGCATTTAATAAGCATCCCAAAGAATTGGTAAATGCATTCGCTGTTCTGAGTAAAACGAAATTGCGGATAAGAAAGAATGAACAGTAGCAGGAGGTACGAACAAACGGTGCGTTGGTTTGAAAACATGCAGATAACGGTTCCTTCTTTCAAACAGGAGCTAAGGGATTTTGCGGCTTTTTATAACAGGCGAAGCCTTGTTGTCTTTGTAAAGCCTGTAATGAATATCTGGCTAGATCGCCTGCAAAAACAAGTACTGATAAATTTTGGAGAAACGTATTCGCATGAGAATATCTTACAGCAGGAGCTTGACTTTAAACCACATATGACCATTGCTTATCGTGATCTAAAACCAAATCTTTTTAAAGAAGCATGGAAGGAATATGAGACAAAGAAATACGCTGCCACATTCGATGTCCATAATTTTCACCTGTTACAGCATAACAGCAAAGCCTGGAATATCATCAGCACTTACAACTTACGATAATAGCAACAGCGTTCGCCTCGTATAAGTTGTGTGTATAGGCAGTAGCTATATGTCGGGTGCTTTATTGTATTGATGGAATGGTTCATCTTCCTTCCTATCAACTCACTCGGTAGCTTATGATTGGGGTGTTTGATAAGGAAGATACAAACAGCATTGCAGATAGTTGGGCGTTTGACGAATGGTTTGGAGTTAATAAAGGATAGAAGCGAAGGCTTCAATTTTGTTTTTTAAATTGTGCAAATGTCGTCCCTGAATAAAACTTTGCTATGCAGCAAATTTGTTTTCAGCAGTCATGCTGTTAATGCAATGATTAGCAGAAATATTGCTGCTGATGATGTTATAGCTGTTATTGAATTCGGTGAAGTGATTGCCGATTATCCAGGCGATAAGCCATATCCAAGTAAGCTTTTGCTTAATTTTATAGATGGCACTCCGATACATGTAGTTGTAGCGCAGAATATAAGTAGTGATGAATGTATTGTGATAACCTGTTATTTGCCGGACGCCACTTTGTGGGATAAGGATTTTAAAACTAAAATAAAATAATCATGGAATGTGTTATTTGCAAAATGGGAACAACCTATAAAGGCAAAACAACTTATACTATTGATAAACAAAAAAGCCTTTTAGTATTTAGAGATGTTGAAGCTGATGTATGCGATAATTGCGGCGAAGCTTATTTTTCTCTTG
>JANPIA010000059.1:0-2539 GCA_031424735.1 Segetibacter sp. | reverse complement strand
TGAGAAAGCATTGGAAGAGGTGGCAGCTATGGATTGCTATGATTTAATGTTGGCGGCAATTGTTGGTTATGCCGGGCTAAAGCCTACCCTGCAGGCGCTTGAAAGCGGCAAACCCATTGCACTTGCCAACAAAGAAACACTGGTAGTTGCCGGCGATATTGTAATGCAAAAAGCGCTGGAAAAGCGTGCTGCTGTTATACCGGTAGATAGTGAACATTCCGCCATCTTTCAATGCCTGGTTGGCGAAACACGTAACAAAATAGAGAAGGTAATTCTTACAGCCAGCGGCGGACCTTTTCGGGGCAAGAAGCCAAACTTTTTGGTGAACGTAAAACGCGATCATGCATTGCAGCATCCTAACTGGACGATGGGTGCAAAAATAACCATTGACAGTGCAACCCTGATGAATAAAGGGTTGGAGATGATTGAAGCCAAGTGGTTGTTTAACCTGAAGCCGGAGCAGATACAAGTGGTAATACACCCGCAAAGCATTATACATAGTATGGTGCAGTTTGAAGATGGCAGTATAAAATCGCAAATGGGTTTGCCCGATATGAAGCTGCCCATACAGTATGCGCTTGGCTTTCCGCAACGCATACCCAACAGTATGCCCCGGTATAATTTCAAGCCGGTTTCAACCCTTACGTTTGAAGAGCCTGATCTGAAAACTTTCCGCAATCTTAGTTTGGCAATTGAAGCGTTAAACAAAGGTGGCAACATGCCAAGCGTATTAAATGCTGCAAACGAAATTGCAGTGTATGCCTTCCTTCGCAACAGGATCGGGTTTTTAGATATGACAGAAGTTGTTGAACAAACCATGAATAAAATAAACTTTATTGAAGCGCCCACGCTGGATGAATATTTTGAAAGTGATGGAGAGGCACGCAACTTTGCTGCTTCGCTAATTCAAATGTAGTAACCACGAACAAAGGGAATAAAAATGATAATAAACCCGGCAGCCGATAACTATGAAGCTTTACTTGCGTCGCACACTTGTACGGCAAGGCATTGGGCGGCAATTGCAGGCTGAAAATAAAATCTTTACTTCGCAATCTTTATTTCCGCAACGTTGCATTACTAAACTAAAGTACAAGTGAGTGACACAACGATGTTGAATGATGAACAAAATTTGACAAACAAAAAAATACAATGACATTATTAGCGATCGACTGGAGCAGTGTAGCAGTGAAGACCGGGCAATTTATTTTATCGTTTTCAATACTGGTAGTGCTGCACGAAATGGGGCACTTCTTTCCGGCTAAATGGTTCAAATGCAGGGTCGAAAAATTTTACCTGTTCTTCAACCCATGGTTTAGTTTTTGGAAAACAAAGAAAGGCGAAACTGAGTACGGGCTGGGCTGGGTACCCTTTGGCGGCTATGTAAAAATATCAGGCATGGTGGATGAAAGCATGGACAAGGAAGCCATGAAGTTGCCACCACAGCCTTATGAGTTCCGCAGCAAGCCTGCCTGGCAACGCCTCATCATCATGATCGGGGGCGTTGTGGTAAACATAGTGCTTGCCATAGTTTTGTTCATCATGATCATGTATGTATGGGGCGAAGAATACATGCCTGCTAAAAATTTGAAGTATGGTGTTTATGCCGACTCGCTTGCACGCGGTATTGGTATAAAGGACGGCGATAAAATTATTTCGATAGATGGCAAACCACTTGACAACTTTGGTACGATTGAAGCCGAGATAGTACTGAACGAAGGAAAGAAAATTCAATTGGAGCGCGACGGCCAAATGATGGACATAAATATTCCGCAGGAGTTTATGCGGAAACTAAATAAAAATAAACTGGAAGGTTTTGTTGACATTAGAATTCCTATCATAATTGATTCGGTAACCAGTAAAGCCAGCTTTGCCAAAGGCGCGTTAAGGAAAGGCGACCAGATTATTGCCTTGAACGGTAAGCCTACTTTATTTTATCATGAACTTACCGCACTAAAAAAAGATCTTAAGAATGTTGATGCTAATCTCACCGTTTTAAGAGGAACCGATACAGTTGATGTTATAGCTAAGCTGGATGATAAAGGTTCGATTGGTTTTATGACTACAAGCCCAGGCGTATTGTTTGGCACTACCGTTAAAAAGTACACCCTTGTGGAAGCCATACCTGCGGGGTTCACCAAATGTTTTGAAACGCTTGGCCGTTATATGACTGGATTAAAGCAACTATTTACCGGCAAAGTAAATGCAAGTGATTCGCTGGGTAGCGTTATCAGCATTGGTAATACCTTCCCCGGTATTTGGGACTGGCAAAAATTTTGGACCCTAACAGCTATATTTTCCATCATCTTAGCATTCATGAATATTTTGCCCATACCAGCGTTAGATGGTGGACATGCCCTGTTTACATTGGTTGAAATGATAACAGGTCGTAAGCCTGGCGATAAGTTTATGGAGTACGCCCAAATGGTGGGAATGATACTATTGCTTGGGTTAATGGCTTATGCATTAGGACTGGACTTTTGGCGGTTGTTTAAATAGGTTGTTGGTTGTTGGTTGATGGTTGCAGGTTGATGGTTGCTGG
>JANPIA010000058.1:0-3733 GCA_031424735.1 Segetibacter sp. | reverse complement strand
TTTTTAAGGATTTAAACAATTCGTATTTACTCCCGTTATTATTTGTAATTGACCAGCTTCCTAATCTTTCGAATATTTCCATTTGAGGAACTAAATCGTACTCGAATAAGTTATCAATTATTCTTTTCTCATTTAGTGCCGAGACTACTAAAAGTTTTGTTATGTAGTCTTCAGATTTTGCTTTTTGAAAAACGATTGTTGAGGGATACGCAATGACTCCATCAAAAACATTTAAATCTTTAAAATCAATAAAGGAGATGATAGAGGACTCATCATTCAGATAATTTATAAGAACCTTTCCATATTTGGTTTTAGTGAACTTACTTGAAACTATAAATCCCGCTAAACCATTCGTCTTTAAATTGTCTAAAGCTTTTTCGAAAAAATATACATATAAATCAGATTTACCAGTAAATGTTTTGTACAATTTTTCAAAGTGAACTTTGTCTTTCCCTATAATCAACTCATTTCTTACATAAGGAGGATTCCCAATCACCACATCAAATCCTCCACCTTTATCAAAAACACTTTTAAATTCTTCTTTCCAGATAAAGGCTTTATCGCCGGCAACAGCAGGGTCATCAATTAAACTATTGCCGCATTTTATATTGTTGCTCAGGTTGCTCAGCTTTCTGCCTTTCTTAGCGGTATGCAGCCACAGGCTCAGCTTGGCAATTTCTATGGCATCTTCATTTATGTCAACCCCAAATAAGTTGTTTTCTAAAATGCTATTGTCGAGGTCAGTAAAAACAATGGCTTCGCCCAGCATACGTGCCGTTAGTTCGTCCAGTGTTTTATGTTCCGCTTTCAAAAATTCAAGTGCAGCATTTAAAAACGCACCGCTTCCACAGGCGGGGTCGCAAATGGTTAATTGCAACAGCCATTGGCGGTAAGTATCTATGGTAGCAAGCAATGCTTTGCGGTTGGCTTTTCTTTGTTGCGGGGCAAAGGCTTCTTCGTTAATCTGCAACGCTTCTTTCTGTTGGGTACACAGGGCACCCACTGTATTCTCCACTATGTATTTGGTAATGTAGCGGGGCGTATAAAACACCCCTTCCTTTTTTCTTTTGGTTTTGTTTTTTTCAAGTGTTTTTCCTTCAAGTTCCTGTTGCAGTTCTTCTATTTCGGTAAGGCTGTGTTCAAATATGTGCCCCAGAATATTTACATCTACATCGGTATTAAAATCGTATACGCTCAGGGCTTTGGCGCCATCGTGTAAAATGGTATCGTCTATAATGATAGTGTCCAATACATCATCGGGTATAAACAAACCACCGTTGTAGGCAAATATTTCATGGTGTTTGCCCACATGCCCCACGTTTAAGTAGCCAAAGTATTTTTTAAACCGGTCGTACAGGGGTACATAATGATCCAGTTCTTTTAATTGCTCCCACTGTTTTAAAATTTCCCTTACCGAGTTGGGCGGCAGCAGCAACCGGTCTTCAGCAAAAAATATAAACAGGAAACGATCTAACAGCTTTTGCGTTTTTTTAAACAGCAGCAGCTTGTCGTGTTGCGGGTTTTGCCCGGCAATGTTTTGAAACAGCTTTCGTTTGAACAACGAATAATCAGCATACAATTTCCGGGTTACATTCTCCTCCTGTACCAGCGACTGCTGCTTTATTTGCAGTGGAATATTTGCGATTATGTTTTGGTGTTGCAGGCACAGGTACAATACCGCAAACCCGTCGAACGAAAGGGTAAACAAATCAAACTCCTCATAATCTGTTGAATCGTTTATGTAAAAGCGAAGCTTTTCAAAATTGCTGGTCACAACGTACAGGCAATGCTTATGCTTATGCTTGTAACCAAATGCCTGGTTGCTTACTTTACCAAGGTCAGTTGTGCCGGTATCTTTCAATTCTACCACACCAATTACTTCGCCTCCGGCAAGTATGGCACCATCGCTTTTGGTAGCGTCAGTTACCGTTTTCTTTTCGAGTACCAAGTTAAAACTGGGCTGGGGGTTGAGGGTGTAACCCAACACTTGTACAAAAAGATCTCTCACAAAACCTTCCTGGTATTCTTCCTCTTTACTGTTCCGGATGTTTTGCTGAATATGGGCGTTGAAGAAATGCTGCTGAAACAACGTCCACGCATTTTGCAATGCTGTTTTATCAAGGTCGCCAATGTACTTTTTAAGCACCGATTGCTGAAATAAGGGCATGCGCTAAAATAACGATTAAAGTCTTTTGCACCATTTTACAGGCTCATATCTTCAGTACGTGAATGGTTTTGTGCCGGTTAGTTATACCCGTGACTTCAGTAAAGCATATTGATGCGTGCAGTCTTAGGCTTCAAAAGAATGATATTTACAATTCATTCCCACAAAATGAAAGCAGCAATTCTCTACACCCCCGGTGGTCCTGAAAACTTCAAAATAGAAACCCGGTCAATACCTTACCCAACCAATGGTCAGGTATTGGTTAAGGTTAAAGCATTTGGACTAAACCGGTCAGAATTAATGACCCGAAAAGGTTACTCACCCAATGTTTTCTTTCCCCGAATTCTTGGTATAGAATGCGTAGGCGAAGTAGAAAATGATCCTTCAGGTGAATACCAGCAAGGACAAAAAGTAGCTGCTGTAATGGGCGGAATGGGAAGAGATTACGATGGCAGTTATGCTGAATATGCAGTGCTGCCAAAAGAAATTATAACTCCTTTTGAAAGCAACTTAGACTGGAAAATATTAGGTGCAATACCCGAGATGTTTCATACGGTTGACGGTTCATTAAACCTGGCTCTACAAATAAAAAAATCAGAAACCATTTTAATAAGAGGCGGTACTTCCTCAATAGGTTTGCTTACTATACAAGTTGCAAAGCGAAACGGATTAACGGTTTTGGCTACAACAAGAAATAAGGAAAAAAAAGCGCTTCTTGAAGAAGCCGGTTCAAATTATGTTCTTATTGATGATGGCAGTCTGTCTGCCGATGTAAGAAAAATCTATCCTGAAGGCGTTAGTAAGGTTCTTGAACTAATTGGAACAACTACGTTAAAAGATAGCCAGCTATGTGCCGCCCAGGGTGGTACAGTATGCATGTCGGGCATGCTGTCAGAGCAATGGTCAATCAAAGAATTTTCACCCATGGAGTACATACCTGCAACAGTGCATCTAACCATTTACGATAGCGGACAAACCAAACTAAATAAAAATAATCTGCAGGCTTTCATCAACAATGTTGAAGCGGGCAATATCAAATTAAACATTGGTCAAACATTTACACTTGAAGAAATTGCAGAAGCCCACAAACTGATGGAAAGCAATACTGCAGGTGGAAAGATTGTGGTGGTAACAGAATAAGCAACAGGTTAAATACATGAGAATGAAAAACATTTTAGTTGGCGCAATGATTTTTATAACCTCTGCATTATGGGCGCAAGACAGTGTAATTATTTCAAATCCTATAGCCATCAGCGGTTGCATCGAGAGCTTTTATACTTACGATTTTAATAAGCCTGCCAACAATAACAGACCCGGTTTTATATACAGTCATAACCGGCACAACGAGTTCAACCTAAACCTAGGTTTTATAAAAGCAAGTTATGCTACTGACAAAGTGAGAGGGAACCTTGCATTAGCAGCGGGTACCTATATAAATGCAAATTATGCAGGAGAACCTGGTGTACTAAAAAACATTTTTGAAGCCAATGCAGGCTTTAAAATTGGTAAAAAAAATTTGTGGCTTGATGCCGGTATTTTTCCATCGCACATTGGTTTTGAAAGCGCCAT
>JANPIA010000057.1:0-3291 GCA_031424735.1 Segetibacter sp. | reverse complement strand
AAGTTTGGAGTTGCTGATTGTGCACAATCAGCAACATTTTTTTGGTGCTTGATGATTTAAGAATATATAATGGCCTAATATTTTAGGAATATTTACTTTTAACCTAATGGTTAATATCCGCAGATACTTTGGCAAAATCTTACAGGTAAGCCCATCTTTATATCAATAACTTCAACGTTTGATGGCGCTTTGTTACAATCATTTTTGTTTATAGCATTGGCACCACACTGAACATATTGTACAAGGGGGCGACCCCGCAAGACTTACGGGGGAGCCGCAACAATGCTGATTGTAATTATACGGCTTGGCCCTAAAATGATTTATTAGAACAGTTCGTAGTTAAATTGATTAAACGATTAAAACATGTCATTAAATTTTTTTAAATCTTCATTGTACGGGATAGCGGTTGCAATGGTTACCTGCACTGCTGCAAAGGCACAGGATAAGTTGAAAGCCGACTATCCAATACAGCCGGTGGCTTTTACGCACGTGCACCTGCACGATGATTTTTGGGAGCCAAAGATCCAGGTGAACGCTAATGTTACTATTCCTTATGTGTTGCAAAAGTGCAGGGAAACGGGGCGCATCGATAATTTTTTGAAAGCTGCAGGAAAGATGCCTGTTGGAAAGATCACAGAGTTCCCGTTTGATGACACCGATATTTATAAGCTGATTGAAGGTGCTTCGTATGCACTACAGGTAAAGAAAAATCCGGCACTTGAAAGATCGCTTGACAGCCTGATAACTGTTATAGCAGATGCACAGGAGCCGGATGGTTATCTCTACACGTTCCGCACGATGAAGCCGGACAAACTGCATCCGTGGATAAGCCCGAAGCGCTGGGAAAAAGACCCCGACCTGAGTCATGAACTTTACAATAGCGGTCACCTTTATGAAGCCGCTGTTGCACATTATGTTGCTACCGGTAAAAAAACCATGCTCAATGTTGCGCTTAAAAACGCTGACCTGCTGGTAAAAGATTTTGGTCCGGGTAAGGCGGAATATTTTCCGGGTCACCAGGTGGTGGAGATGGGTCTTTCTAAATTATACCGTGTAACCGGGAAGAAGGAATACCTCGATCTGGCTAAATTCTTTCTTGACATTAGGGGTAATGGAAAGATCAGGGGATCGCAATACAGCCAGTCGCACAAAATGGTTACCGACCAGCACGAAGCGGTAGGGCATGCCGTTCGGGCGGCTTATATGTACACGGGTATGGCAGATGTTGCTGCACTCACCGGCAACAAAGATTATTTAAAAGCCATAGATGATATATGGAATGATGTAGTGGAGAAAAAGATGTACTTAACAGGCGGCATTGGTGCAACCGGCGCCGGTGAAGCTTTTGGTGCCGCTTATCAATTACCCAACATGTCGGCTTACGCTGAAACATGTGCTTCCATTGCCAACGTTTACTGGAACAGCCGCATGTTTTTAATGCACGGCGATTCGAAGTATATCGATGTTATGGAAAGGGTATTATACAACGGATTGCTCTCCGGTATTTCGCAGGATGGCAAACACTTCTTTTATCCGAATCCTTTAGCTTCTATGGGGCAGCATCAGCGCGGTGCATGGTTTGCCTGTGCCTGTTGCGTATCTAATGTAACTCGCTTTATGCCTTCCATTCCCGGCTATGTATATGCCCAAAATAAAAACGACTTGTATGTAAACCTGTTTGTTTCAAACAAGGCAGATGTTGTTCTTCCAGTTGGCAAAGTTTCGCTCGATCAGGAGACGGGGTATCCATGGAAAGGCAACGTGTCGATCGCTGTAAATCCTCAAAAGAAGTCAAACTTTACCATGCGCATCCGCATACCGGGTTGGGCACGGCAGGAAGCTGTTCCCGGCGACCTTTATCAATTTGCCGACAGAACTTCCAAGCCCATTATGATAACCGTAAATGGTAAAAAAGCCGACTACAAAATAGAGAAGGGCTATGCGGTGTTCAACCGTACCTGGAGTAAGGGCGATAAAATTCAACTGGACTTCCCCATGGAAGTTGAAAAGGTACTTGCCAACGAAAAAGTAAACGACGATAAAGGTCGCTTTGCATTGCAAAAAGGCCCGTTAGTGTATTGCCTGGAAGGACCCGACAATCTTGATAATACGGTTCAGAATATTTTAGTGAATAACAATGCTCCGGTTACTGAAAACTACAATAAAGAGCTGTTGAACGGTGTGATGGTATTATCTGCCCCAGGCAGTTCTACCCGCCGTCAATTGAATACCGATGCTTTGTTAAAATCCGACCAGGAGGTGAAAGCCATACCGTATTATTCATGGAACAACCGCGGCTCGGGCGAAATGGTTGTATGGATACCTTACCTGGAAACGGCTGCCCGTCCTAAGCCGGCGCCAACGGTTGCTTCAAAAGCTATCGTCACTTCATCATTACGCAACCAGCGGATGCAGAAGGCTCTGAACGACCAGTATGAGCCGCAAAGCTCGCTGGATAACGCGGCAGTGTACCTGCATTGGTGGCCAAAAAAGAATACGTTGGAATGGATACAATACGACTTCGACCAGGAGAACACCGTATCAGAGTCTACAGTGTATTGGTTTGATGATGGACCTTTTGGTGGATGCCGTATTCCTGCATCGTGGAAGGTGATGTATAAGGATGGAGACAATTGGGTACCGGTAAAAAATACCACGGATTATGAGCTGGCTAAAGACAAATACAACTCCGTAAAATTTGAACCGGTAAAAACCAAAGCATTGCGTATCGAGGTGAAGCTTCCTGAGAACTTTGCTACGGGTGTGCATGAATGGATCGTGAAATAATTTCTTTAATCGTCATTGCGTGGAGGAGGTACGACGACGAAGCAATCTGCTTTCTAAGTCGAAGCAACTTTACATTCAATCATCAGATTGCTTCGTCGTTCCTCCTCGCAATGACGGCAACTAAAACAAAAATTCAATAACGTCATCAGCGGATTTCTGTAGACAATATGAAACTCAAACAGCTTCTTACAAATGCAAAAGCTTCTAACCCTTTCTATTTCCTGTTTGTTCCTGTCGGTATCAGCTATCAGCCAGCAGGCAACTATTTCCATCGATGCATCAAAGTTGGGCGCCAAGGTAGAGCCTACACTTCATGGCATTTTCTTCGAAGAGATCAGTCATGGTGGCGAAGGTGGTTTGTATGCCGAACTAATACAGAACAGGGGATTTGAAGAGTCTCGGTTACCGCCAAATACCACTCTTCAAAATGGCTTTATTGTACCTGAAAGGAAACCTCATTTTTCATTACCTAACAATCGCGCAAGCGACTGGCGGATGCGTTGG
>JANPIA010000056.1:0-8420 GCA_031424735.1 Segetibacter sp. | reverse complement strand
CCAATACCTCCGGCACCACCAGTAACTAAAGCAACTTTGTCGGAGAGTGATTTCATCAGGCTTCTGTTAACTCTGTTTTCTTTACACCATATCTTTTTACTCTTAAATCAGCCTGAGCTTTATGTGCAGAGAAGTTTTCAATAGCACATAATCTTGAACAATATTCACCCACTAATGCACTTGCTTCTTCGGTTCTTACTTCCTGGTAGGTGCAGGTCTTTAAAAACTTTCCTACCCATAAGCCACCGGTATAACGGGCTGCTTCTTTTGTAGGTAGGGTATGGTTCGTTCCGATTACCTTATCGCCATAAGCAACATTGGTTTTACCACCTAAGAATAGAGCACCGTAGTTGGTCATTTTTTCTAAGAAATAACGGGGATTTTCTGTTAGCACTTCAACATGCTCACTTGCTATACGGTCTGCTTCTGAAACAAGTTCATCAACAGTATCCACGACAATCACTTGTCCATAATCGCTCCATGAAACACTTGCAATATCTGCGGTGGGTAAGGTCTCCAATTGATGAGCGATTTCTTTTATAGTGGCATGTGCAAGTTCTTCACTGGTTGTCAATAGAATAGCCGGTGTAGTAGGTCCATGTTCTGCTTGCCCCAATAAATCAGTAGCACACATTTCTGCATCTGCCGTATGGTCTGCCACAACTAAAACTTCTGTAGGACCGGCAAATAAATCAATGCCTACTTTACCAAATAGCTGGCGCTTTGCTTCAGCTACATAAGCATTACCGGGACCAACAAGCATATCAACAGGTGTTATGGTTTCAGTACCTAATGCCATTGCAGCAATAGACTGAACGCCACCCAGGATGTATATCTCATCTGCACCAGCCATTGCCATGGCGGCAACTGTAGCTTCAGGAATTTTTCCATTGATTGGCGGTGTACATGCAATAACACTTTTAACCCCGGCAACTTTTGCTGTCAACACACTCATGTGTGCTGAAGCAACCATTGGGTAACGACCACCAGGTATGTAACAACCAACCCGATTAACAGGAATGTTTTTATGACCAAGAAATACACCTGGAATCGTTTCAACTTCTATATCCAATATTGATTCACGTTGCTTTTGAGCAAAGTTTCTGATTTGTGTTTGCGCAAACTTGATGTCTTCAATCACCTGTTGGGGGAGATTGGTAATTATATTTTCTATTTCTTCTTTCGATAATCTGAAACTTTCAGGAGACCATTTATCTAACCTTGCAGATAATTCACGAACGGCAGTATCCCCTCTTTCACTTACATCATTGAGCATGGTTTCCACCGTTGCTCTTACTTTCAAATCTGCATCTTTGCTTTCAGAGTAGGTGATGCCTTTTTTTATTTGACGTATCATCGTAAATGTCTTTATTTTTTTAAAGTGCTTTTTCTTTAAGTTCTTTTTGGATTGAAGAAGCTGCAGCACTCGGTGCGTACATCTTCGCTTCTATCCAATCATACATATTAAATGTCTTGGTGAAATCATCAATCTGGCAATGAGCTGACCCACTGCTTTCCTTCGGGACAATCTCAACAACTTTTTCGCAGGTTAATGCACCCCTTAACTTGTAAGCATTCTCTACAAAATTTTGGCGGTCATCTTCACCGTGTAGTACATAGGTAGGCATCGAAATTTTTTCTGCAACTTCATCAAGTGTAAACTTTTTTAATCGCTCTCTTGCGTCATCCATATTTTCTGCACCAACAATGTGCTGTACTATTTCTGCAAGCGGGTGATTGTCGGGTCGGTTCTTCCAGATATCATAGTAGCTCCATACAGCGCCCCATACCACACAAATTTTAAAACGAGGTTCAAAGGCTGCGCATCTTGCCGACATATAACCGCCCATGCTTACTGCCATGATACCGATGTTTGCAGAATCAACATCCTCTTTCAAATTATCTATCGCCCAGTCGAGTACAGCACTGCCGGCAACATTAAAATCATATCGTGTATGAATATGATTAAGACGAAGCGATGCACCTTGTCCGGGACCATCCATTGCAAGCAGTGCTATGCCACGCTCGTTCAAATGCTGGGCAGGACCAAAATAAAGTTCTTCCGAAAGACTGTCAAGACCACCAAACATGATCATGAGCGGTGGGTTCTTTACACCCTCAGGTAGAAACAGGTAACCGGGCAAAAAAGAACCATCAAATGGAACTTCCACTTGCTTTGGCTTTTTATCAAAGACTGAAATAGCTTTCAGAAATGCATCTCTTGCTTTTAAGTATGAGGGCAGTTTTCGTTTATCAGAAGGCTTCAGAAAGAACTCCGAAGTTCTCAGGTAATTAAACGCTCTTAAGAAAGTTCTACGTGCAGAAACATTTTTTCCTGATGACAAATAACCATCTGCCAAATCAAAAATTTTGTTACCCATCTTATCCCATGCAATATGAAAACTTTCGTTATCGCCAGGTGTGATTTCAGCAGCTACTTCTAATATTTCTGCGAACTCTCCTCCCCCGTAATGTGCCTGCGTTAAAGCACGATTAACCTGGTAGGAAGGCATGTATTGTCCTGGAAAAAAATGCCACATGATGATGTCGGATTTATGATTAATATTTTAATATTGGCATATTGAAGAAGATATTGGGATAGTAGATATTGAGATATTCAATCATTGCAAAAGGAATATCATAATAACCAATATCTCAATATCCTTCTTCTAAACGTCTTGCGGCTTCACAACACCGTCTGTCAAGCCTAGCTTTTTCCCTTTGCCCATTTCTGCAAAAGGATTAGCATTTCCCCACGCATCATTAGGATTGTCTTTCAGGTAATGCAAATCTGGTCCATGATCAGGGGCAAATATTAAACGGGCACCTGCATAAAATTCAAACAGGTAACCACTTCCCGGGTCAATCACATAAATGAAGAAACCTTCATCAGCTTTGTGACGGGTAGGTGCACCCATTACGCTTTTGTAACCTTTCTCTGCGAAATAGTCAAGTGCTAATAACACCTCTTCACGGCTGTCAAAGTTGAATGCAATATGATTGAGAACAGCTTCATTCGGTCCTATATTTGGGTCAGTGAATATCGCTATGTCGTGAGATAAATTTCCAGTGGTCCACAAGCCACCTACTGCTGGTATTTCATCGGAAATTCTTACTTCATCAGGGTTTCTTAATCCAAGACCCTTCCAAAAATCTTTCTCATCCTGGTACTTAAATTTTGCTACCATAGTTGTGACATGGTCGAAGCGTCGTGGGTTCACCCCAATGCGACGATTAGAGGCATAACGGTCGGCATAAATACTTTCCTTCTCCCCTGTTTCTTTCAACCAAACTACTTCCCAAAACACTTCATGCACATGTCCGTCAGGTGATGTAAAACGATAAGCTTTGCCATGTCCTAAGTCACCTTCCACCCAACCAATGCCTGCACCAATGCCTTCGAGGTAAGCCACACAGTCTTCCAAAGCCTCCGGGCTATCAGCTCTCCAGCCAAGATGTCCAAGACCCTGTTGATCGCCTTTGGTAATTTTTAAAGTATGATGAAAGTAATCACCCCACGCACGCAGGTAAACACTTTTCTCATCCCGACCAGTTTCATCCAAGCCAACAACATTGGTAAAAAAATCTATTGACTTTTCAATGTCAGGGCTATATATTTCAATATGTGCTAATTGAGATAAATAATGCGGATTTCGTGCCATTGCTATTTTTTGTTATAGTGTTTTATATTTTGTTGGAGTAATTAAAAAAGCTACCAGAATAAATGAATTGCAGATTATATGCGGAAAGCGTTGGAGAGGCATGGCAAATGCAATTTTATTTTAAGAAAAAAGCGTGATTTATAGTTCAATTCCTTAAATAAATCAGCTTATCAAAAGTACCACAACTACAAGAGAATTGTTTGCCAAACGAGAGCCACTACTATGCAAAATCACGCCATTTAATCACGGGTATTTTATTGCGCTCATACCACGTTGTAATGAACTTTTACCTCATCTTTTTACAACGGATATCAATCAAATATTTTTTTGGTCCATACTGAAGCACTACTATCAACTTCGTTGTGTCACTCATTTGTACGTTCTGTTCTTTACTGAGCCACATCGGAGACTGATGCAAGCAACAGTAAAAAGGCTGTTAAATATTTTATTTTCATAATGCTGTTTTTTGCTGAATAGTATTAATGCTGTACAAGAGTGCGACGCAAGTAAAGCCTAATGGATATTCTTCAGCCGGGTTCATAAAACCTACACACTATTTTATACTCCTTGATAATATTCTAACCGGTCCTAATAAACCTGAAGGCAACAGCGGTGAAGCAGCCCGGTAAAAAGGCATGGTTGTATAAGTTATTTTTTTCTCCACGCCAGGTTGTTGGTCTCCAATTAAACGGTTTAACCAAAGGTTGGTCACTTTTATTTCGAGCTTGTTGGCACCGGGTTTTAGTGTATTGGTTACATCAACAACAAATGGCTTTTTCCAAACAGTGCCTAATGATTTTCCATTGACGAATACTTCTGCAAGATTTTTTACATCGCCAAGGTCAATGGATAACTGCGCATCTTTTGTGAACCAGCTTTTATCAGCAGAAATGGTTTTATTATAAGTGCCTGTACCTGAAAAATATTTTACACCGGCATTCATATTTTCTGTCCAGGAGGTAAGTTTATCTATCGCGATTTCAGGAGGTGCACCACGGTCCTTCTGGAAGCTTATCGTCCAGTTAGCATCAACAGTAGACAACGTTGTTTCTTTTGTTGGAGGCAGCGCAACAGAGGATTTATTAGTATTATTTTTAAACACTACAAACACAGCATCATGCGGGGCTAAATGCAACGAGACTGTTGTAACACCATTAGCAAATGAGTAAGATGCAGGTTCAGTGTTGCCTGTTTCAGGATGCCATATTTCGACAGCTATACCAACTACCCTGAAAGTGGCTTCTATATCTTCTGCTCTATCGTTGCGGTTGTTGACCCAGTACACATCACCATTCGAAAGCCTACGGTGAACATATAGAATTTCGGATTTGGGATTTAGGATTTCGGAACTGGTAATGTTAGATGAAACTTTATATCCGAAATCGGGCTGAACGTTGATTGCACGCAATGCTTCCGTTATCGTTTTGCCGGTAAAAACATTTTTGTTGCCTTGTAACCAAACTTCATTTATAAGGCTCGTGAATTCTAATTTATCATCACTTAGGCTTGGTGAACTTTCGGGTCTAACACCACTGATGGTTGCGCCTGCTTTTACGAGTTCTCTTATTTTGCGTAAAACAGGCAAGGTCATTCTTATTGCGTTGCTATCTAATACAAGTAGCCTATAACTCATACCACTTGGTGTAACAATCTTTCCATCTTTTACTTTCAACAGACGAAGCAGCGCATCTGTATTTACAAAATCATAATGGTAACCTTCGGGAAGATCGGGTAACTTATTACTGAAAAGAGAAGTGATATTATTGTCTTCTCCGTAATAATAAACAACATCGGCAACAAACTTTCCCTGTTGCAGCATATAACTGCTGCGGGACAGGTAATCCGTCCATGCCTTTGCCTGTTCTGCCCATGTTTCGTGGCGGTTAAACCACTGACCAAATGGTCCCAAACCAAGCCCTGGAATTTTAGTATCCATAGGTTGATGAACAGACGTATGTACAACAAATCTGTTCAACCCATTCGCAAGTTCAAGGTCTGCAGTGGGTTTAAGTTTGGCTGGGTCAAAAGACCATGCGCTACCGCCCATTCCCATTGCAGTAAATGATTCGGCAGCCACTAAATTTTGCCCATAAATATGTGCTACCGAAGCAGACTCTCTTATATCGGCTATGTGCACTGTTTCTCCTCCGCCTATTTCACCTGGTGTCCACATGGCTGACATTGGTACAGCAGCTGTTCGTTTTACATCCATCCCATCAGCAATGAATGTTCTTCCGTTTTCATGCGATTCGGAGTAACGCTTCATGCCACGTTCAGCTAATATTTTTGTTAGTCCATCATAGTGATATTCTGCAACCAATTCTGCCAACGTCTTTCTGAAATCAAACAAGAACAGTTCGCTTGCTTCAACGCTTTTTATGATATGTCCGGTTAATACCGGCAACCATGTTACCATGCTATAGCCACGACGTTTTTCAAACTCCTGCATCATGTTAGCCGTCCAGTTTTGAGCACCTGCTTCCCAGCTGTCGGTCACCATAAATTGCAGTCCGCCTTTACTACCCATTAAACCTCCAGTTGCAATTTTATACTGGTCAAGATAATTTGTGAAATACCTTCTGATTGCGCCAGCATCCAGTTTGTCTACTTCTAAACCGGTGGCTTCAGGCGATGCAGGATGGTTGAGGATACCTGTTAATGAGTACCCGAATTGTACTATGTTCCACCTGCCTTGCGGAACAATCCAGTCAAGGGTTCCATTAGCATTTACTTTATTGGTAAGATTTACAACATCACTTGTTTCGATGATGTCAGTTGAAGCGGGTGTTATTTTTTGAGACAAATTTTTTGCAGGTGCAAAGGCTGCTTTTTCTTCAAACCAATTGATGCGGGATGCAGTGTGCAAAACCAGTTCGGCGATATCCGTTCCGGCAGGTGGTTTAGCAGGTGCACCCAAACCCATCAAAGCTGCGAAGCTGAAAGCAGGCGGAGGATTTTTGACAGTAACTCTAAAATACTTTGCAGTGCTTACAGGGATGGAAATGGTTTGTTGCAACACGTTACCGGCAGGTATATAACACACCCATTTAAAATTTACTCCATCATCACTTACTTCAAGACTTCTTGTGTCTTGTAATGTTCCGAATAATTCAAAAGGTCCTTTGTTGCCACCGCCAACTATGGTAATTGCTTTTATGGTTTGCGGCTGAGCAAATGCAAACTGTATCCATGCAAATCCTTTTGTTGTATCAGAGGGTAACAGGTTGGTTGTAGCCAAATCTCCATCGGTTAGTTGAGTTAAAGTGAAGGTTCCATTGCTAGAAGTCACGATGGGCTTTAATACACTTAAAGGAATATCTGTAGCCGGAAGTCTGTAAGCAATTACTGCAACGGGTTTATAAAAAATTGGAGGCGCTTTGGTCTCCGGTGGTGCATCCAGTTCTGGTTGAACGGGTATGTTTTGGAAAGGTCCTGTTGCAGGAGAAACTTTAGCTAACACAATATTTGCAGCACCGCCTTGTACAGTGATTTCACTCCACACAATTTTCTTCATTCCATCTTCCGGCTTCACCCATGGTCCACCACTTTCGCTCCAACCCGGCGAGCCTGCAATAGCCATTTCAAGATGTAATGAATCAGCCAGTTTTGTTGTAAACCTGAAAGCATCCTTCCATGCCGGTGTCATATAACTTAAACGGTTCTCAACAATCTGTGGGGTATGCATAGCAGCATCAAAGTTTTGAAATCCGCCAATGCCTGAACGGTGCATCCATTCGAGGTCTTTACGAATACCTTCTTTAGTAACGTTGCCGTTCATCCAATGCCACCAAACACGAGGCTTCGCTGCGTTTGATGGAGAAATAAAACCTTTAAGGAGTGTATCGGTTTTTGCCGTTTGTGCATTGATGTAATGATAATTGAATGTAAAAAGCAAAACCAATAAAATAGCTTTATTAACAGCTTTTATATATGTGGCACGAAGTGTATCAATGGTTTCATTTAATGATACCAGCTTCAGTAATCCTTGTTTATCATCGTTGCGTCGCAATCCTTTCATCTTTTTGATTAGTGATTTGGCTTTGCCTGCCATTAATTCTCTTCAACAATGTTTGCAACTTTCAATGCAGATAAGGAGTTATCAAAGGTTTTTATTCTGCCGAATAATTTTCTGGTACTCGTAAAAACTTTGTTTCGGTGTTCTTTCCTGTGTGGCAAAATCAACATAAATCAAACCTAAACGTTTGGTGTAGCCCGACACCCATTCAAAATTATCCCAGCCACTCCAAACCATATAGCCTTTCAAATTTGCTCCTTCTTTTTTGGCTTGCAGCGCACTTGCTATGTGGCGCTTAATGTAGTCTGTGCGTAACGGGTCAGCCACCGTATTTCCAACTTTGATATCTTCTGTTTTAAAACCGTTGCCATTTTCGGTGATGTAGACTATCGGGTTTCCATAGTCATTTTTTAAGCGCATTAATATCTTGTACAAGTACTCAGGCATAACAGGTCCAACATTTGATTTGATTGAGTCAGGATTATTATCAAGCCAAGTCAGCGACATCGGGGAATCTTCACCTTTTACAACAGCAGGCGCATAAAAATTTATTCCTAAAAAATCCGGTTTTTGTGAGGCGATAAATGCCATATCTGCTGCACTTGGCTTGAAAGAAGGATTGTATTTTTTTAAAGAATCCAACGCCATTTTAGGATACCTGCCTTTGTAGAGTGGGTCTAAAAAAAGACCGTTGATTAAAACATCCTGGAATTTTGCGGCAGCAACATCAGCAGGTTTCTTCG
>JANPIA010000055.1:0-1969 GCA_031424735.1 Segetibacter sp. | reverse complement strand
TTCCAGCGCATTGACGCCAAGGGCTAGGGCCTCATCAGCTTCGGCAAGGGTATTGGGGTTATGGGCAATGATGTAGACAGGGTAGCCTTTGGATTGCATAGCAAATGTTTAATGCTAACATATACAAAAATCGGGCGAAGGTGGGCCGTAATTTCTATTTTATTTCTTATATTTGTTAATTTTAACAATGATAGGAAACAAAATGAACTACATTGACTTTAGAGGTGGCATGTACAGGTTTGAAGTATTCTCAACCAGGGATATTGACAAGCTGTTTCCCAAGTTTGATACAAGACGGCTGGTAGAATGGCAGCGGAAGGGATATATCCGGAAGCTGATCAATAAGTGGTATGTATTTGCTGATATGCCAGTGAATGAGCGGCTGCAGTTTCGGATCAGTAACAGGCTGCATCGTCCATCCTATGTTTCACTTGAATCAGCCCTGTCACACTATGGGCTGATACCTGAAGCTGTGTATTCTGTCCAGAATATCACAACAAGAAAAACGATAGCCTACGAAACAATTGCCGGCACATATAATTACAGAAGTATTAAAGCGCGCTTATTTTTTGGATACCAGGTTGATAATAGTCAAACCATACCTGTTTTAATTGCTTCACCGGAAAAGGCGATCCTGGATTATTTTTATCTTAATCACCAATTAAATACTAGAGAAGATATTGAAGGGCTGAGGCTAAATCTGACCACCTTTAATGAAATCATTAACAAAGACAGGTTAACTTCTTATGCTGCATGTTTTGAAAGTAAAACATTGAATAAGCGACTTAACCTATTGAACAAAATCAATTAATCATGCTGACGCTACCTGAAATAGAAAAAAATTATCCCGAAAATCTGCGAGGGTTCAAACGATTTATTTTAAGAGAGTATCTACAGCATAAAGTATTGCAGATTCTTTTTGACAGTGAATATGCCAATGAGCTATGTTTCTTAGGGGGTACTTGTTTAAGGATTGTGCACGGGAACACTCGTTTTTCTGAAGATCTCGATTTTGATAATTTCACAATAGCAGAAGATACGTTTGTAAAAGTCTCAGGTATTTTAAAAAAGGAGTTAGAACAGGAAGGTTATGAGGTAGAAATGAAAACGGTTTTCCGTGGAGCATATCACTGCTATATCCGTTTCCCTGAAATATTATATAAGGAAGGATTGTCAGGCCATAGAGAAGAAAAGATATTAATACAACTGGACACTGAGCCTCAGCATTTTAATTTTGTACCGGAAAAATATATTCTAAACCGGTTTGATGTGTTCACGCAGATCTTCATTACACCGCTAAACTTACTGCTTGCGCAAAAGTTTTATGCAGTATACAATCGCGAAAGAAATAAGGGAAGGGATTTCTTCGATATTGCCTTCCTGCTGTCATTGACAAACAGGCCGGATTATAATTATCTGGAGTTTAAAATGGGTGTGTCAAATGAGAAGCAACTCAAAGAAAAAATTATCGAAAAGTGTAACAGCCTGAACTTGGAAGAAATGGCACAGGATGTTCAGCCATTTTTATTTAACCCCAGAGATGTACAAAAGGTGTTGCTATTTCCAGATTTGATTATGCAGGCTAAATTATAATCTGAAAAAGCCGCAAGTGGGAGCGGAATTAACCAGTTCCTACTTGTGGATTAAATTTTTATAAACAAACAATCTCAGGATAGCCTATTTTCTACCGCCCCTAACTATTTGATATCTGGTTTTACCCAAGTTTTACCTTTACTAAAAAAAACCTACATTTTATATGTAAGCATTTGATTATCAAGTGGGTATTATCGGGGTCGAACCGACGACCTTCCCGACATCCGTCGGGACGCTCTATCTAACTGAGCTAATAAGCCATTCAATGTATTTTCTGCTCTTCTTTTTTTGATTGCAATTTCACGGGATTGCGCCTCAGTGCGGGATGAATATCTTTCAACGTATTTTAGTTCCCAAGGTGCACCAGCTTTCGTTG
>JANPIA010000054.1:0-4408 GCA_031424735.1 Segetibacter sp. | reverse complement strand
CTCTCCTCGTTTTCTTAAACTATTCTTGCTAGTATGTTTGTTTGCTTTCAACGTTTGTGGGTTTGCACAACAGGTTGAATTAACCATCAATACCAGCCCAAAGTCACACCAGATCAGTAGGCACATTTACGGTCATTTTGCTGAGCACTTAGGCCGCTGTATCTATGATGGCTTTTGGGTTTCTGACACAATGAAAGTACCCAAAAAAGATAGGATCAGGTTGGACATCGTGGAAGCTTTAAAGAAGATAAAAATCCCGAACCTACGCTGGCCGGGCGGCTGCTTTGCTGACGAATATCACTGGCGCGATGGCATCGGTCCGAGACCGCAAAGGCCTAAAATGGTTAACACAAATTGGGGTGGCGTAACAGAAGATAACAGCTTCGGTACGCATGAATTTATGCAACTGTGCGAATTGCTAAAAACTGAACCCTATATATCTGCCAACGTGGGTAGCGGTACAGTAGAAGAAATGGCGAAGTGGGTGGAGTATTTCAATTTTGATGGTGTTAGTCCAATGGCAAGCCTACGTAAACAGAACGGACATCCTGCACCATGGAAGGTAAGCTTTTGGGGAGTTGGCAATGAGAGTTGGGGATGCGGGGGAGAAATGACTCCCGAATTTTATGCCGACCAATTTCGTCGTTATGCAACATATGCAAGAAATTATCCAGGTGCACCATTAAAAAAGATCGCAGGGGGCGCAAACACCACTGATTATCGCTGGACCGAAGTGCTGATGAAAAATATACCACTTCGTACGATGTGGGGCCTTTCAATGCACTTCTATACATTGCCTAACAATAGCTGGCCGCCCAAAGGTTCTGCTACTTCATTCGATGAAAAGGAATATTTCAATACAATGAAAAACTGCTGGCGGATGGAAGAACTGGTAACCAAACATTCGGCCATCATGGACAAATACGACAGCGCTAAACGGGTTGCGATGGTAGTTGACGAGTGGGGAATTTGGACGGAAGTTGAACCGGGTACCAATCCAGGATTTCTATACCAGCAAAACAGCTTGCGCGATGCACTGATTGCAGGGACTACACTTAATATTTTTAATAACCACAGCGACAGGGTGCGTGTAGCTAACCTCGCCCAATCTATCAATGTATTACAAGCATTGATACTTACAAAAGGAAGACAAATGTTGCTTACACCAACATACCATGTTTTTGATTTGTACAAAGTACATCAAGACGCAAAATATCTGCCTCTGCAATTTACCAGTCCCGATTATACAATGGGCGACCAGAAAATTCCAGCTTTGAATGTATCTGCATCACAGGACTCTACAGGCGCTATTCACATAACCTTGGTGAATGTAGATCCGAATAAAAGCATGCAGTTAAATTCTTCGCTTGGGAATGTTCAATTTTCTACAGTTACCGGTTCGGTTGTTACTTCAGCAAAAGTTACAGACATCAATACGTTTGATCGTCCGAACAATATTCATGTGCAGCCATTTTCAGGTGCAAGGAAACAGGGAAATCAATTACATGTGGAATTGCCTGCAAAGTCGGTGGTAATGCTTGAACTGAAGTAATATTATCCCGCCTTTAGAATAAGCAGCGTCTTCGATTTTTTTTACTACATAGGCACCCAGGCTCAATAGGAAGTTCTTACACAGTTTTTCTATGTTCCTACGTGCCTATGTTAAATCTCCCAAAAATAATCGCTGAAAATGTTTGACAAGCACCATCAACATTTATTGCATTGATTTCAACAATAAGACTATTGCAAACTCTAACTTTCTTATACTTTTAATTGGATTGTGAGGATCTTATACTAAAGCCAAAAGTTGCCCAAAGATTTGCAGACGAACGTAATGCGACGCAACGATGATACCCAAATAACTGATGCTGCTATCCAAAAAAAATTTCTTAACGAACCCAAACACACATCAACAGAAAATACAACATCAAAACGATTTTTGCATGACCTTTAAAAAACCACCTACCAAAATTACCTGTGCTGTTGTAGCACTTGTGTCATTTTTTATCTATGCATCCTTTAGAGCAAACACCATAAATGATAAAGATGGTTCCGTTGATGAAAGTCATTCCACATGGAGACAGTATGGCGGAGGACCGGACCAGTCGAAATACTTTAGCGGCTCACAGATTACGAAAGAAAATGTAAACCAGTTGCAGGTAGCATGGGTTTACCCGACTATGGATTCCGCGTTTAATTTTTTTAGCCCAATCGTGGTGGATACCATTATGTATGTAATGGCTAAAAATTCTTCATTGGTGGCAGTTAATGCAGTTACTGGTAAAGAAATTTGGATACATGCCAACCTTCAGGGTTTAACCCGCAGAGGTATTAATTATTGGGAAAGTGCAGACAGAAAGGACAGACGTTTGCTGTTTACACTCAATAATACTATCCAGGCTATAGATGCGTTAACCGGAAAATCTATAATGACGTTTGGCAAGGATGGCTATGTTGATATGAGGGGAGGGTTAGGCCGTGTTCCTTCAACTATAAGGCGAATGCAGTCGATGATGCCAGGTGTTGTGTTTGAAGATTTGATAATAATGGGATCGGCTCCCGGTGAAGGCTATTTTTCTGCTCCCGGCGACATTAGAGCTTATAACGTTGTAACTGGTAAGCATGCATGGACTTTTCACACCATTCCCCGTCCGGGCGAATTTGGTTATGATACCTGGCCAAAGGATGCTTATAAGTATGTAGGAGGTACAAATGTTTGGAGTGAAATATCTATAGATGCAAAAAGAGGTATTGCCTACCTGCCAATTGGATCACCGACCTATGATTTTTATGGCGCAGACCGTGCCGGAACCATCCTTTTTGGAAATAGCCTGGTGGCACTGAATGCCCGTACAGGCAAACGTCTCTGGCATTTTCAAACGGTGCACCACGATCTTTGGGACTATGATTTGGCTTCTGCTCCTCAACTGATCACTGTAAACCGGGAAGGAAAAGCGATTGATGCTGTTGCCGTTGCAACCAAGCATGGGTTCATGTTTGTGTTTGACCGTGTAACCGGTAAACCAATATTTCCTATCGAAGAAAGACCCTTCCCGGCGAGTAAAATGCCCGGTGAAAAATCGTGGCCTACACAACCAATTCCAACGGTGGTGCCGGATTTTACAAGGCATGCGGTAACAAAAGAGATGCTCAACCCATATTTGCCCGAGGAAGAAAAACAAAAATGGTATAAAAGGATTGCGGCTGCCAAATCAGGTTTATTCGTTCCGCTATCTGATAAATATGAAACAATTGCCTTACCGGGAGCTTTGGGTGGGGTAAACTTTGGTAATACTGCTTCAAATCCGGGAAAAGGACTGGTTTATATACTGACCCAGGAGTATGCCTCGGTTTACAAACTTGAAAGAGTAAAGTCTCCCCGGGAGTTGATGTCTAAAGATGAGGTAACAAGAGCTAAAAATGTAATTGCCACAAGCTGCCGCTCATGTCACGGAGATAATTTAACAGGCAGGGGTATTGCTCCCTCCATCGTGACTTCGGGGCAGCGTATGTCTCTCGAAGAATTTAAAACCCTGATAACTGTAGGCCGTGGTCAAATGCCGGGCTTTGCCCATATAGACGAACAAAGGTTAATTGCAGTGCACCGTTATTTAGGCGGCAGTCCCGTCGGCAGGCCTGGTTTTGGGCCCAGAAGAAGCCAGACGTCAAAAACACCGGAAGGGCCTGTAGTAGCTTCGGGCGGAGCACCTATTAAACCAGATGTAAATCCGGTTGCCCCAATGAGCGATTATCCCAAAGGAGTACCACATCCGGTAAACCGCTATACAACAGATTATGGTACAGCATGGCCAAATTTATTAGGCCCAACCTGGGCATGGGTTATGGCATACGATCTTAATAGCGGAACCGTTAAGTGGAAACAACCTCTTGGTGAAGATTCTGCTGCTTCAGCAAGAGGTGATAAAACTTCCGGTGCTGTAAACGGTTCTCAACGTAAAGGGATCATTGCTACATCAACAGGAGTGTTATTCTGCAATGGCAAGGGAGGAAAACTGTATGCTTACGATTCAGACAATGGTAAACTTTTGTGGGAGAATACACTTCACCATGAGACGAATGCGCAGCCAATTATGTACGAACTTAATGGTAAGCAATACCTGGTTGTCAACTCAACCGGCGGCTTCTCCAGGGACAGTTACGACCACTCTAAAAAGCCTAACGCTCTACCCCGAGGTTATGTAGTGTACGCGCTTCCCGGAAAGAACTAACGGACATAGGGCAGGATTTGCAACTAAGTCAATTTGGAGTATCCACCCGAGTAACTACATCTCTTACTATCACAAATTTTGTGTAAAGAGAATATTTGTATTTATTTTTTTACCTGATGTGGAAGTAATTCGGAAAGCTTTTTGTAAGGATGATCGGCTATGGTTTGTATAACATTTCG
>JANPIA010000053.1:0-4988 GCA_031424735.1 Segetibacter sp. | reverse complement strand
AGCATTGCTGATCAAAGCGCCCTTATCGGGTATCAACGAAAATTCCTGCAATGTAAAAGGGGAGAAGTAGTTTATTATTTGGGTATAGTTATAAATACGTTGCCCGTTAAATTCAATTCGTGGCGTTCCAATCGGGCACACGAATAACATGTCTCCGCCAGGCGCAATAATTCTTTTCAATTCGGCTATGGCTTTCAAATCTCCGTGCGGATCAATCGGGTCGCCGTAACGGCCTAAACCAATATGCTCAATGGTGTGCATACACGATACGGATGGTTGCGAGTTATCCGGCAGTTCAATTTTTGTCAGGTCTCCAAAAGCAGATTTCAGGTTTGAAAGATGAAGATCAGCAGGACGGTAATCGTAAAACACAACCGGTATAAAAGCAGACACTATGGTGGAAAAATCAAGTTTGGAAGAAAAGTCGATGTGATATTCGGGGTTGGTTTTAGCGAGTACCCTTGCCGCCCAGGCGGGGTGATAAATATAGTGCTGATCAAAAGGAGTTGTGGCAAGTTTATCGCCCAGGCAAGGGTATACATCTTTCAGCTTGACAGAAAACCTGCTATCGCTCAGGCTCCTGAATTTGTTCATTTCAACCAGCATTTCAAAAAACCGGAGCACTTTTTTAGGGAACCGGATTAAGACATCTTTAGCTAATTGAATGCTGGCATTTTTTAGATACATAATGCAAATAACGGCAAGGGTTTTTAAACATATATAGGTGGGCTGGTTTAAAGTTTAGCAAGCCAATCAATTGATAGCTGCCCGGATAAAGATTACATACATGTGTGAATAAAATACAGCCCCATTTTTGAATTATTTAACATTTCTTTACGATTCCTTATTTTTCACAAAATTAATGCACATGAGAAAACTTCTATTAATCGCGACACTAATACTATGTACTGTATTAGGGTTTGCACAATCGCGTCTCATTACCGGCAAAGTAACCGACGAAGGCGGAGCTGGAGTAAGTGGCGCTTCGGTTAACGTAAAAGGCTCTACCTATGGAGTATCTGCGGACGCGACAGGCGTTTTTAAAATTAATGCTAAAGCGGGCGATGTTTTAGTTGTATCCGCAACCAATTACACGACAAAGAAATACGTGTTACCGAATTGGGTATTTACAATGTGATGATGTCACGCCAGTCTGCGTTGATTGACGAAGTGATCGTTACCGCCCTGGGTGTTAAAAGGCGGCCGAAGGAATTAGGTTATTCAGTTGCCAAAGTAACAAATGAAGACATTACAAATGGTAAATCGCCTACCGTGGCAATGGGTCTTTCCGGAAAGGTTTCGGGTTTGGCTGTTTACAACGTAAACAACTCGGTTGATCCCCAGGTTAAAATAACCTTGCGCGGCTATCGTTCTCTTACCGGTAACAACGACGCATTGATTGTTATTGATGGTTTACCCATGCCTCCCGGCGGTTCTTCCACAATTTTGAACCTTATCAACCCAAATGATATTGACAATATAACCGTATTGAAAGGCGGCGTTGCATCTGCCCAGTATGGTTCCGACGGGGTAAATGGAGCCTTGGTTATCACTACCAAAAAAGGTAGCAAGGGTAGGCCAAGAGTAAGCTATACCCATTCAACCAACGTTGAAAAAATAAGTGTGATCACCAAGTTTCAGGAAAAGTTTGGTAGCGGTTCGCACTACGCTGCCGGCTTTGGTACTGCAGGATGGAAAGCCAATTATTTAGATAGAATGAAAGATAACTGGCGCTCTTACGAAAACCAGCAATTTGGCGATCAGTTTGACGGTTCGCTAAGAATTGCAGGCCGTGTATTGCAGGATAGCAGCAGAAATATGTTGCCTTATTCGGCAATAAAAGGTGAGCGTGAAAGAATATGGGATGTAGGGCTTACCACAAATAACCAGGCAAGCGTAAGTGGTGGATCAGACGTTAGTACGTTTTATCTATCGTTTGAAAACAACCTTACCTGGGGCATTGTACCTGGCGACAGGGCAACCCGTAACGGTGCACGTTTTGCAGCAACTACCGAAACAGGAAGGTTAAAAGCTGGGTTTAATGCCTCGTATGTTCAAGCAAACTACGACAGGACAACTTTTGATTTTTATAACGAGACCATCAACCAGGCTGGCAACATTCCTTTATCCACTTATCGCGATTGGAGGAATAACAAATTTGCACATCCAAATAGTTATTACAACGATTATTATACAAATCCATATTTCAGGTTGGATAATGAGCGCACCAAATACCAGGATGCTAACATAACGGCAACCGTGGACGCAACCTATAAGATCAGCTCGTTTTTAAACCTATACAACAAGCTAAGCCTGCTAAACAATGCACGTACGCAAAAAAGCACTGTTGGCAAATTCATTCATAGCGATTATGCAAAAAGCAGGGCCTATGTTCCTGCCGGGGTTGACCAGGGAGATGGCTTTGGTATAACGCGTGCCGGAACGGATTTCCTCGGTTCTGTAAGCGATAATATAACCAACGAGAATATCATCAACAATGAGCTTCAGTTACAGTTTGATAAAACTTTTAGTGACTTTAGTGTTAAAGGACTTACTGGCTTTAGTATTTACGACAGGCGTGTAAAATCTGTATCGATCAATTCAAGTTCGCTGGTGGTACCCGACGTTTATAATGTTGATAATCGTTTAGGTAATTTGGGTGGAGGTGAAAATAATAGCGAATTTAGAAAGTACGGTTATTATGGTGATGTGTTATTAGGATGGCAGGACAAAGTTTTTGTACATGCGTTTGGCAGGTACGATGCAACTTCCAAGTTCTACACAAACAGTCGCCCTTCAAATATGTACTCCTATTTTTACCCGGGTGTTGACGTGTCTGCAATTGTTACAGACATTATACCCAGTTTAAAAGGCAATGTTTTGAATTATGCAAAATTGCGGGCAGGTTATAATAAAAATGGTAACGACAACATTCCACTTTATGGTTTGGATGCTACTTACCCCAATGGGGCTGGTTTCCCTTATGGCAACATAGTTGGTATTACCGTGGGTGATGTTTTGCCCGATAAAGATTTGAAGCCTGAGTTTGTTTATTCGTTTGAAGTTGGTGGAGAATTTCAATTTTTGAAAAATCGGATCAACTTAGACCTGACCTATTATCAACAAAAGAGTGATGGACAGGTTGTATCCGTTACGGTACCTAGAACAACAGGTTACGGCACTTTGCGTATCAACGTGGGTAAAGTTGAAAACTGGGGTATTGAAGCCGATTTAAGAGGTGAGATTATTAAAAGCAAGAACTTTAGCTGGGATGCAAATGTTCGTTACACCTATAATGATAACAAGGTAGTTTCGTTGTACCAGGGTGTTCCAGAATTCTTCCAGGCTGGTTTTACTTATGCAGGAGCATTTGTTATTCAGAACCAACCGTTTCCTGTTATGAAAGCGATCAGTTATGTACGCGATTCATTGGGCAGAATTGTTGTAAACAAAGCAACGGGATACCCGCTTAACAACGGACCGTTAAAGAATTTTGGACGTACTACGCCTCCGCACATTCTTGGTTTTGGTACTAAGTTCAGGTACAAAAACCTTACACTTTCCGGCAATCTTGAGTATCGCGGCGGACATGTTATGTACAGCGATCTTGGAAGGCAAATGACCTTTACTGGTTCAGGCAAATGGACAGATCAGCGTGAGCCATTCATTGTTCCCAATTCTTCGTACAACGATGGTACCGGCAAATTTGTACCAAACGATAAGCCGGTAAACGAAGCTGAATATGAATACTGGGTTACCTATTACAGAGTGATTGCCGAAAACTTTGTAGTTCCGGCTTGGTTCATAAAGCTTAGAGATATCAACCTTACTTATTCGTTGCCAACAAACCTAGTGTCGAAATTTAAAATTGTATCCAACTTAACTATTGGTTTGTATGGTAGAAACCTGTTTACCATTGTTGATAAAAGAAACATGTTTACCGATCCCGAATTTAGTTTTACAACCGGCAACGGACAAGGTGTAAGTACCACTTCACAAACACCCCCGGTAAAACAATACGGTATTACACTTAGTGTAAACTTTAAATAACCCAAACTTCAAAAAGTATGAAACTAAATAAATTAATAATTGCCTCCGTAGCAGTGCTCCTGTTTATTGGGTGCAAGAAAAGCTACCTGGATGTAAATACGAATCCAAACGCACTTACCTCTTCTACACCGGATTATGTTTTTACCGGTGCGGTAAACAGAACTTTGTCAATCATTACTCCTAATGAAACCGGGGAGTATTGGAGCGGGCATTGGACACAATCATCAACCTACATTTATGATGCTGCCAGGTTCTCCTATAATTTTAATAACACCAACTTTAATTTTTGGGATACCTGGTACGATGTACTTGCCGATTTTCAGTATGCAATTGCAAACGCCGATGCCAAAGGCTTACCCCAGTTTAAGGGGCCCGCTAAGGTGATGAAAGCTTACATTTTTCAGCAAGTGGTTGACTGCTACGGAAATGCGCCTTATAGCGAAGCCTTTAAAGGTTCGCTGGCAATAGCTCCCAAATTTGATGATCAAAAAGCTATTTATGATAGCCTGATTGTTTTATTAGATGAAGCAATTGTAGACTTAAGGGCGAACGCGTTCAGCGGTACTACCGGCGCTGCCGATATTGTTTTTAAAGGTTCGGTTGCAAACTGGGTTCGTTTTGCAAACTCGCTTAAGCTTCGCATTCTAATTCGTCAGAGTCGCGTGGCAGGTAAAGCATCCTATATTGTAACAGAAATTAATAAAGCCGCCGCAACAACCGAAGGTTTTTTAACTGCCGGTTTGGATGTGAAAGGTAATCCTGGCTATGCGCAAAGTGCCGGTCAAACAAATCCAATTTATAACAACTGGGGCTATAATGCTGCCGGCGCTGTATTGGCGTTAGCCCGGTTTCCCCGCCCAACCACGTTCCTTTTCGACCAGCTAAAGGCAACGGATGACACATTCCGTTTAAAGCGCCTTGCTTATGCAAGAGGAGGA
>JANPIA010000052.1:0-20772 GCA_031424735.1 Segetibacter sp. | reverse complement strand
TCATCATTCCCAAAAAAGCAAACCTCAAAAACACAGAAATATTTTTTAACAAGCTGGCCGGAAATGCAGCACTAATGCAGCAAATAAAGGATGGAAAATCAGAGGAGGAAATACGTGCAAGCTGGCAACCTAAGCTGGCTGCTTTTAAAAAACTGCGCAAAAAATATTTGATGTATCCTGATTTTGAATAGTTGCATTCCGCAGGCAACAAATCAATTTATCAACCCATATTTGCGAATGAATTTACATGAAGTGCGTATTGTTTTTATGGGCACACCTGCGTTTGCCGTTGCATCGCTGGATGCGATTTTGAAGGCAGGAGGCCAAGTGGTTGGCGTGATAACCTCACCCGATAAACCCGCCGGCCGGGGAATGAAGGTGACCGAAAGCGCGGTGAAAAAATATGCCGTTGAACATTCACTTCATGTATTGCAACCCGAAAAATTAAAGAACCCCGTTTTTTTGGATGAGCTACGTCAATTGAATGCAGATATACAGGTGATAGTTGCCTTTCGTATGTTACCAGAGGCTGTTTGGAAAATGCCCGCCCTCGGTACCATCAACCTCCATGGATCGTTGTTACCGCAATATCGTGGCGCTGCTCCCATTAACTGGGCGATTATTAATGGCGAACCTGAAACAGGTGTAACCACTTTTAAATTGCAACATGCCATAGATACCGGTGATATTTTGCAGCAGGAAAAAATTGCTATTGGCGAGAATGAAACTGCCGGTGAACTGCACGATCAAATGCAATTTATTGGTGCTGAACTCCTGGTTAAAACCATCAAAGGAATAGCCGATGGATCGTTGCAGGAGATTCCGCAAAGCGCAATTGGAACCAACGTTTTGAAACATGCTCCCAAAATATTTACGGAAGATTGCAATATTGATTTCACACAATCCTGCAAAAAGGTACATAACCTCATCCGGGGTTTATCACCTCACCCCGGGGCGCTCACAAAACTGAACGGAAAGGTTTTAAAGGTTTATAAGAGTGATGTCGAATTGGTCGCGCCTTCACATGCAGCGGGAGAATTTGTCACTGATCATAAATCGTTTTTGAAGTTTGCCTGTGTTGACGGATACGTGCATATTACGGATTTGCAGCTTGACGGAAAGAAGCGCATGTTGGTGGAGGATTTTTTACGTGGGTACCGGGTTGGGTAAACATTTCGTGACCACCCCTTATTTTATGCTGCGCATAAAATCGGTCCCCTTCTTGAAAAGGAGGGGAAACTGGTGCGGGGAAGTTCATGGAATTTTAAGTGATTTCGTGATGATAAAGATTGAATTGTGTTATGGTATCGATCGGTTCAAACGAGTTGCCTTAATTGGCGTACCTCTTAATCTAATAATGATAGCTCACCAACAACTATCTTTACCCATTTAAAAACAATCCCCTCAACCATGTTGAAAATTGGCGTATTTGGCGTAGGACATTTAGGTAAATTTCACCTGAATAACTGGAAAGAAATTGAAGGCGTAAAGCTTGTTGGCTTTTACGATCCGCACGATGAAACGGCAAAGGACGTTGCCGAAAAATACGAGCTGAAACGCTACACCGATGCCAATAAACTGATAGATGCCTGCGACGCTATCGACATTGTGTCACCCACCAATTACCATTTTGAAATTTGTGAAAAAGCCATCCGGAAGGGGAAACATGTATTTGTTGAAAAGCCTTTGGCACATACCATAGATGAAGGACGACTTTTGGTTAACATGGCAAAGGAAGCCAACATAAAAATGCAGGTGGGGCATGTGGAAAGGTTTAACCCTGCTTACCTCGCGGTGAAGGACCTGAACTTAAACCCGATGTTTATTGAAGTGCATCGCCTTGCGCAATTTAACCCACGCGGTACCGAGGTAAGCGTTATCCTCGACCTGATGATACATGATATCGACATTATTTTAAGCCTTGTAAAAAGTGATGTAAAAAACATTGTTGCCAACGGGGTTGCCGTAATTACAGATACGGCTGATATAGCCAACGTTCGCATCGAGTTTAATAATGGCTGTGTTGCCAACCTTACCAGCAGCCGCATTAGTATGAAGAAGATGCGGAAGATGCGTTTGTTTCAAAAGGAGTCGTACATAGGCATCGACTTTTTGGAAAAGAAAACGGAGGTAACAAAGCTGGTACATGGAAATGAAAACGCTGGTTTTACTTTTGATATTGAAACACCGCAGGGCAAAAAAACGATCGCCATATCAAGCCCTGTAATCCCACAGGTAAATGCTATTAAAATGGAACTGGAAGCTTTTACCGATTCTATCATCAACAACAAGCCAACGGTAGTTAGCGAAATAGACGGGTTTCTTGCTATGGAAGTGGCTCACCAGATTTTAGAAAAGATCAGCAATACAAATACACTGGTGTAAATTCCTGAATGAAATCATTTAAACCACTGCACATCAACTGGTATGTTTTCAGCGATGCGCTCGCTGCAGTTGCGTCGTGGTGGTTATTTGCATTGGTACGAAAAAAATTACTGCACGAAGATGCTGCCGATCTTATCAGCATTGTTGCATCAGACAATGCCTTTCATTTTACGGTTGTTGGTATCGCTTTATTTTGGATCATTTTTTTTGCCATCACCGGTTCTTATAGGCAGTCGTTGTACCGAAAGTCGAGGTTGAATGAACTTACCAATACTTTTATCCTTTCGTTGATTGGCTGCCTGCTTGTATTTTTTGTTTTGCTGCTCAACGACCACTCCAAAACGTACACCTACTATTATGCTGCTTTCTTTGGTTTTTTTATCCTCCATTTTACCATCACTTTTTTTGGACGGGCAATTGTTTTAACCCGCATCAAATCCGATATAGCACACAGGCGCGTACAGTTGCCAACCATCATCATTGGCAACAACGCGGGTGCAGTAAGGGTTTATAACGAAGTGCAAAAAAACTTCGTAGCGCTTGGCTACCATCTCATTGGTTTTGTGCCTACCGATACTGCGGGTAAAAATGGTTTAAGCAAATGGTTGAAACCGGTTGGCAACCTTACATCGCTTGAGGCAGTTATTGATGAAGCCGCAGTGAAGATGGTGATCATTGCGCTCGATAAACATGAAGCGCCTCTTGCGGAAAACATCATTAACAGGCTAAGTGAAAAAGATGTTGAAATAAAGTTGGTTCCTAACACGCTCGATATACTTTCCGGCTCTGTAAAAACAAGCAATGTTTTGGGTGCAATGCTCATTGATATCCATAACAGCCTGATGCCTGAATGGCAACTGAATGTTAAAAGGTTAATAGATGTATTTTTTGCATTATTTGGATTGATATTATTTAGTCCGCTGTTATTGTTTGCTGCTATCCGAACAAAACTGTCTTCCAAAGGCCCGGTTATCTACTCGCAGGAACGGATAGGATATCGCGGCAAAAAATTCAACATTTACAAGTTCAGAAGTATGGTTAATGAAGCCGAACAAGGTGGTCCCGCACTTTCATCAGATAACGATAACCGCATAACGCTGTGGGGTAAGTTTATGCGTAAATGGCGGATAGATGAGTTACCACAACTGTACAATATTTTAAAAGGAGAGATGAGCTTGGTTGGTCCCCGCCCCGAACGCAGGTTTTACATCGACCAGATAAATGCGATCAGCCCTTATTACAAATTTCTTCTAAAGGTTAAACCCGGGCTTACATCGTGGGGGATGGTACAATTTGGTTATGCTTCTTCGGTAAATGAAATGATTGAGCGGATGAAGTTCGACCTCGTATACATTGAAAACATTTCGCTATTGCTCGATTTTAAAATTATGATACATACCCTTCGAATTATTTTCAAAGGAACAGGTAAGTGACCCTGTTGAAGGTAAATCAATTTGCAGGTCGCGTTGAGTCATCTAACTTTATGTTGATGCCTGGTTAATTTTCAACTATCACGTTCACTGCGCTGTTCAAAATCTGCATCGCGTAAAACTTCTTTCTTTACCTTCAATTTAAAATTGTGCTGAACGTGAAAAATCCAATGCTTGTCGTTTTGCTTTTGTTTGTTTCTTCCGCTTTGTTTTGTCAAAAAAAGTACTGGCAGCAGCAGGCTAATTTCAACATAAATGTATCGCTTAACGATAAAGAACATACACTGGATGCATTTGAAAGTATTGAATACTTCAACCATTCTCCCGACACGCTTACCTATATTTTTATCCACTTGTGGCCCAACGCTTATAAAAACGATAAAACGTTTTTCAGCGAACAATTACTGGCTAACGGCAACAAGAGTTTTTACTTTTCAAAGCCTGCCGATAAAGGTTACATTAATCAACTGGAGTTTAAAGTGGACAATATAGCGGCGGCTACCGAAGACTACCTCGGCAATATTGATGTAATAAAACTGAAGCTACCAAAGCCTTTGCTGCCCTCCAAAAAGATCACTATCACCACGCCGTTTCATGTAAAGCTTCCCTATAACTTCTCACGGGGCGGGCATGTGGGTAACGATTATCAAATCACCCAATGGTTTCCGAAACCTGCCGTGTACGATACCAAAGGGTGGCACCCCATGCCATATGCCGACCAGGGGGAGTTTTACAGTGAATTCGGTTCGTTTGATGTACAGGTTACCGCGCCGGCAGGTTATATGGTGGCAGGCACAGGCGTGTTGCAGGATGAAGCTACACGAAAACAAATAGAAACAAACGGCAAACTTGCCCCATCGGAGGGCAATACAACCTGGCATTTTAAACAGGATCGCATTCACGATTTTGCGTGGTTCGCCAGTAGGGAATTTATTGCATCACACGACACAGTGATACTGCCATCAAAAAAAATTGTAAACATCTATACTTACTATAAAGAGAAAGATAAAGGAGCATGGAAAGAAAGCGTGGCATACGCCAAAGCAGGTGTAAAAAATTACAGCAATTGGATTGGCGAATATCCTTATGCTACTGCAAGTGTTGTACAGGGTAGTAAAAACGAAAACAGTGGTGGAATGGAATACCCAACCATCACATTAATTACAACGCAAAGCTCAGGGCACGAGTTAGATGCAACCATTGTTCACGAGGTGGGCCATAATTGGTTTTATGGTACACTCGCCAGTAACGAACGCGATCACCCGTGGATGGATGAAGGCATGAACACGTTCTACCAAAAACGATATGAGCTGAACAAGTATGGAACGTTCAGTTATTTAAAAGATATGCCGAAAGGGTTGGGCAGAAAATTGCCTGAAGATGAAGAAATATTGTTTCTGCGGATGATGACCACCATGTCCAAAGATCAACCGATAGAAACGCTCTCCATTGAATTTTCAGAGATAAATTATGGCGTGATCGCTTACATTAAAGCCAGCAGGTGGATGAGCAATTTAGAAGACTACCTGGGTACAAAGTTGTTTGATAGCTGCATGCGAACTTACAACGCTGAATGGCAGTTCAAACATCCGTACCCCGAAAACTTTAAAGAAGTTATGGAAAGAGTAAGTGATAAGCCGCTCGATAAATTTTTTGACCAGTTATATACGACAGGCAGGCTCACTTCTTCAATTGAAAAAAGGCAGTTGAAAACTACCGTTGGCTATAATTTAAACAGTACCGAAAAGTACAATTACATCAGCATTTTACCGGCTGCCGGTTATAACAACTACGATAAATTTTCTTTCGGCGCGTTGGTCCATAACTACCAGTTGCCTTTTAACCGATTTCAATTTTTAGCGGGAGCGCTGATTGCAAACAAGTCGGGGCACGTGAACCACTTTGGACGAATGTCGTACACGGTTTATAAAAAAAAACTCAACCTGCAAACTTCACTTAGCACCATCTCTTTTACCCAAAATAAGTTCACTACCGAAACGGATGCAAAGCTATACCTGAGAATCCGCCGAACCGTACCTTCAATTAAACTAACCTTGTTTGATAAAGATCCGCGCAAGGAAAGACAATTTATAGCTCAATGGAAAAGCTTTTTGTTAAGAGAGGATGCATTGCATTTTGAAACGGTTATAACGCCGGGCAATCCACCCGATACTGCCGATATTGTATCGAAGGAAAAAGTAAATCCCAACATTCAAAGATTGACTTTATCGTATTCCGACAATAGGGTTTTGTATCCGTACACTTTAAATTTAACCACCGACCAGGGTAAGGGTTTTATAAGGACCGGCTTTACTGCTGATTACTTTTTCAACTATGCCAACAATAAATCAGGATTGAAAGCCCGGTTTTTTGCAGGCAAATTTTTCTATCTCAACGAGAAAACATTTCTTACCAGAAGCAATACCGATCGCTATCACCTAAACATGACCGGTTTTAAAGGAAATGAGGATTATACCTACAGTAGTTATTTTGCAGGTAGAAATGAGTTTGAAGGCTGGATGAACCAACAAATAATGGAACGCGACGGATTTTTTAAAGTGAGAACGGATTTGCTGGGGGATAAAATTGGCAAAACGGATGATTGGTTAATGAGCCTGAACCTGGTAACCGATCTGCCAGACAAAATAAACCCATTGAGTGTGTTACCGGTAAAAATACCGATCAAAATTTTTGCAGATGCGGGCACCTATTCAGAAGCCTGGCAGAACAATCCGCAAACGGGCAGGTTCCTTTACGATGCGGGTTTACAGCTATCCTTATTCAATAATATTTTGAATGTTTATTTCCCGCTTATTTACAGCAAGGTGTACAGCAATTATTTTAAATCCACCATTACTGAAAAGCGATTTCAAAAAAACATTTCTTTCTCAATCGATATTCAAAAGTTGAAGGTTAACCAACTGGTGCAGGGTATACCATTATAAAAAAACCGTGCAGACTACTTTCCAAATTTTTCCACCCAGCTTAACATACCACCGGTTACGTTCACGGTATGTTTAAAACCCATGTGTTCAAGCATCAGGCAGGCGGTTCCACTTCGGTTTCCGCTTCTGCAATAACAAATCACTTCTTTGTCTTTCAGGTTTTCAAGTTCGTCTACCTCCATATCCTGTATACGCCGTAACCTGAAGTGAGTTCCGCCTATATTAAATTCGGCACGCTCAACATCTTCTCTTACGTCAATCAGGTTTAATTGTTCACCTGCATCTATTCGTGTCTTTAGTTGTTCAACCGTAATATTTTCCATAAAAGAGTTTTTACAAATTATTGATCATTAGTATCCCCAGGCTTTGGTCCAACAGCAGCCGTATCTATTACCGGCTTTGCTTTGCTCAAATACAAATCCATGGTTTGGCCAGGTTTAATCCGGTTTCGTGTTTTTTGTCCCTGCACTTCTTCGGTGTACATAGCAGGGTTCTGGCGGTAAACATATGCGGCCGCAGTATCCGTAACATCTATATCGGGTACCGGAATGGAATTAATATTAAGGCTGCGTAAGTAATTTTTTACCTGCAAATAAGGCTTGCCAACTACATCCGGTACGGGCATTTCTACATTGCCTACCCCATCGCCCAAAACAAAACTAATGGAACTGCCCATGTAAATTTTGCTACCTGCTGTTATGGGTTGTCCATTGTACAATTGTTCCAACACCGCATTTTTGGCTATGTCTGGTCTAAAGGAGGTATCGCCTATGTGCAGTCCTAAGTTCTCCAGGTACATCTCCGCATTGCGTATAGAAAAACCAATGAGATTGGGCATTTCCACCAGAGGCGGATGAGAGCGGTTAACGGTTAAATAAATGGTGCGGTTCACTTTTACGGTAGCATCGCCCGCCGGGGTCTGTTTTACCACGGCAAGTTTTGGTATGGTATCGATGTAAACGGAATCAAGTATTTCAACTTCAAAACCCTTTGCCTGTAATATTTTGCGGGCTTCGTCTACATTCTTACCTGTAATGGTCGGAACTTTTTCATATTCAGCATGGCTGGTTATAAAATCGAGAGAACCAAAGAACAGCATGATAAGAATTGCTGTAAGCAGGAGTACAGCGAGGATGTTTACCCAAAGGGGTTTAAGCGTGAGAAATTTGAACACTTGTACTTCTTTAATTGAAAATAGTTAATAATTGAAACATTCATCAATGAGGGCCGAATAAAAATCCATCAGTGTAAGCCCCAATGCTTTCACCTGTTTAGGAACAATACTTGCCTCACTTTGCCCGGGTACGGTATTTACTTCCAGCATAAAAGGCGCTCGTTTTTGTTCGTCATAAATAAAGTCGATACGAACAATTCCACGACAGTTCAACAACTCGTAAACCTTTTTTGCCGTCGCCCGAATTTCATCAGCAATCTCTTCATCTACCTTAGCTGGGGTGATCTCTTCAGCCATGCCGGCAGTGTATTTTGCTTCGTAATCGAAGAATTCTTTTTTACTGATCACTTCTGTAATGGGTAAGGTAACAATGGCACTTTTGGTTTTGTAAACGCCAATAGTAAACTCCCGTCCGGTAATGAATTCTTCAACCAATACCTGGTCATCTTCTTTAAAAGCTTTTTCAATAGCGGCGCCTAACTCTTCAGAGGGGTGATTCACTCTCGACATGCCAATACTTGAACCACCATTATTTGGTTTTACAAACACGGGGAATTGAAGATCATTCATCAACTCATCGGCATTGGAAAAATTGTTTTTGATAAGCAGTTTAGAGCGGGCAACGTTTATACCGCCAAAAGCCACCACCGCCACGGTATTTCGTTTATTAAATGTAAGCGCCGAAGTAGCAGCATCGCAACTGGTGTAGGGTATTTTAAGCATGTCGAAGTATCCCTGCAGCTTTCCATCTTCCCCAGGCGTACCGTGTATGCCTATCAAAACAGCATCAAAGGTGATCTTGCTATTATTTATCAGTAGAGAAAAATCATTTTTATCAACCAGTATCTTTTCACCATCGCCATCATTATACCACCATCCTGTTGGGTGTATGTCGATTTTATAAACATTATACTTTTCCTGATCGATATTGTTTTCTATAGTGACGGCGCTTTTATAGCTGATGACTGCTTCACCACTGTAGCCGCCGGTTAAAAAGGCGATGGTCTTTTTGCTCATGCTATGATTTTGCTGGGCAAAGAAAGGAAAAAATAAATTGAGGGGAAATTATTATGAAGAAGCGAATAATTGCATAAGGCATTCATTTTAACAGCCAATGTTTCAGGCACAAAAAAAGGTGAAGGAACTGAACCCTTCACCAATATAACGGGAAATATCACCCGCCTGTAGGATGTCGCCGTTGCTGGCAACAAGTATGTACTTTTTTGATGAAGTAAAGCTAATTACTAATAACACCCAATGCAAGCATTTGGCTGCATAAAGTTGTGCACAAAAGCAAACCTTAAATATGCATTCTTTCTTTTTTTGCCAGTAGCTCTTCCACCGTTTCCTGGTACATTTCATCCGGCACGCAACAATCAACCGGGCAAACGGCAGCACACTGTGGCTCCTCGTGAAAACCCTGGCATTCGGTACATTTATTTGGAGTAATGTAATAGGTGTCCACAGCAACTGGTTCCATACGCTGGCTGGCTTCAACAATGGTACCATCCAATAAAACAAAGGTGCCTTTTACAGCAGTACCATCTGCCATAGCCCATTCTACACCACCTTCGTAAATAGCATTGTTAGGACATTCGGGCTCGCAGGCGCCGCAGTTTATACATTCATCGGTTATTTTAATAGCCATGTTTGTTCGGTTTTAATGGGTTTTATCCTTGTACTTTTGTAATCGCAAAAATAAGGGTGACAAATGACTTTACAAGAACGAATTGATTTATTGGTAAGGCTTGGTAAATATATAGAGCAAAACGATGAAAACTGGCGGGCTACAAAACTAAAAGCAAACAGGTTGAACCCCTGGTTTATACCCGAATTTATTGATAACGCATCCAACAATATTGCAAGTTCTTTTTTGCAGGAAAACAAACTGGAAGAATGGGTTGAAAGCTACCAACTACCGCAACAAAATGCCCATCCAAAAATGGTAGGGTTGGTTATGGCAGGCAATATTCCACTGGTAGGATTTCACGATATGCTTTGCATTTTCATTACCGGGCATGAGCAGTTAATTAAACCATCTTCCAAAGATGAAATTTTAATAAAGCACCTGGTGAACAGGTTGTATGCGTTTGACGCCGCCGTGCAAAATTATATTTCGTTTTCCGATAAGCTGAATAACTGTGATGTTTATATAGCAACCGGCAGTAACAACACAGGCAGGTACTTTGAATATTATTTTGGAAAATACCCGCACATTATTCGTAAAAACCGAACAAGCGTGGCCATTATCACCGGCAACGAAACGAGTGACGAACTGGAACTGCTGGCTGACGATATTCAATTATATTTTGGATTGGGTTGCCGCAACGTAACCAAACTTTTTGTACCGAGGCAATACAATTTTGAGCCGTTGCTGAATGCTTTAAGAAAATACGATCGCTATGCCGACGAAAATAAGTACCGGAACAATTACGACTACCAGTTAGCATTGTTGATGATGGGTAATAAGTTTTACATGACCAATGGCTCTGTCCTTTTATCGGAAAATGAATCCAATTTTTCTGCAATTAGCCACGTACACTTTGAATACTACGATGCAATAGAAATGGTTGTTGACAAGCTGCGAAACAATGAGGAGATACAATGCATAGTTGGAGCGGAGTTTACCAGGCTTGGACAGGGGCAGCAGCCGGAGCTGAATGACTATGCCGACGGGATGGATACAATGGAATTTTTATTGGGATTGAAATGATCACTTCTGCGGAGCAAATAACAAAATTGAAAGCGAAGGCATTTGCCAAAAGAGTAAGCGGCATGCTGACAAAATGTAACGTTCACTTTTGAAAAAGCAAACAAACAGCAAATACGACAGCCTTCGTTAAAACAATTGTTAATTGGGAATGTTGGTACTGACAGTAACTGAATAGATTCGTTTATTTGCTATGCAAAGGCATAACTTTTGTCAAACTATTATAAAACCCGTTTAAAAATGAAATTCAAAAACATTGTGTTGATAGTGCTGATCAGCTCCACATCAGCTCTTTTTAGTGTTTGGGGATACAATAAATATGAAAGTTATCAAAATGCAGGCATCCAGGAAACGGGAAAACTTCCTGTGAATTATGCCGGTTTTTTTGATAGGGACTTACCCCCGGCGGGAGCGATAGATTTTACTGCCGCTTCCACTTCTTCAACACCTGCGGTGGTGCATATTAAAACCAAAACAAAAGCCCGCCAGGTTACCAATAATTTACCCCGCGGACGTAACCCATTCTCCGATATGTTTGGGGATGGTTTTGATGATTTTTTTAATGGACCCAGATCGCAAACTATACCTGAGCAACGCGCAAGTGGTAGCGGTGTTTTAATTAGTAATGATGGATATATTGTTACCAATAACCACGTGGTGGATGGGGCTGATGAACTGGATGTTACCCTGAACAATAAACGTTCCTATAAAGGAACCGTGGTGGGTACCGACCCCAGCAGCGACCTGGCTGTTATAAAGATAGAAGGCAAAAATCTTCCTTACCTCGTTTACGGAAACAGCGATGAAGTAAAGTTGGGACAGTGGGTATTGGCGGTTGGCTACCCGCTTACATTAGATGTAACCGTAACGGCAGGTATCATTAGCGCCAAGGCAAGATCCATTGGCATAAACAGGCGTCAAAGTGAAAATCCAATTGAAAGCTTTTTACAAACAGATGCTGCAGTAAACCCAGGCAACAGTGGTGGCGCTTTAATTAATACCGATGGACAATTAATTGGCATAAATTCAGCGATAGCTTCTCCTACCGGAAGTTACGCCGGGTACTCCTATGCAATACCTGTAAACATTGTAAAAAAGATAGTGAACGACCTGCTTAAGTTCGGTACAGTTCAGCGGGCATTCCTTGGCATCTCGTACCCGGTTGAAAACCTTACTGAGGAGCAAAAAAAAGAAATTGGCTTTAAGGATAGTGATGGCGTGTTTGTTAGCGATGCACCTCTAGGTGGTGCTGCGAATACTGCCGGAATTAAGAAAGGGGACATTGTTACAAAAGTAAATGGGGTTACTGTTAACAGCGGACCTGAAATGGTTGGACAAGTTACCCGTTATAAGCCCGGTGATAAGATAGATGTGACCTACCTGAGGGACGGGAAAGAATACACCGTTGCGCTTACCTTAAAAAACAAAGTTGGTAATACCGATGTTGTTAAAACTGAAAGCATCATTGACAAACTGGGTGCCCAGTTGGAAACAATGGACAAGAAGAAAGCATTGTCGTACGAAATACCGGGTGGTGTAGTGGTAAAAAAGATTGGAAACGGCGCATTAAGCCAAACAAAAATGCAGGAGGGCTTTGTAATAACCAGTGTTAATGGAGTGGTCATCAAAAGCATTGATGATCTAAAATCTGCACTCACTGCAAACAAAGGATCTACTGTAAAACTGGAGGGAATTTATCCCGGATATGAAGGCAGCTATGGCTATCCTTTAAACCTTGGTGGTAATGATTAAGGTTGAATAATAACATAAAAACCCGGAGCGATTGCTTCGGGTTTTTTTATGCACACTGGTCATCAATCGTTTCGAACTTTACTTTACCTACTTTTCATAAACCAGGTATTCCCATGCCTGCATTTCAAAAGAACGTTCATTAGTGAAGTCGTTTTCAACCCCGGAAAACGAACTTTTATACGTGCCGGAAATCAAGTCGTTGTTTATTTCGAAACGTACTTTATTGTTTGCGGAAAGGTTGAGCAAAACCATAACCTGCCGTTTGCCCTTTTGCCGGAGAAATGCAAATACATGAGGACTGGTTGTTGCTATGCGGGAGGTAATGATGGAGGTATCGCCTGCCTGTAATGCGGGATGATTTGCATGAAGTTGCAATAAGGTTTTGAAAAAATCATGATATGCGTAGGTGCCTGTCCATTCGATAACATCTTTATCAAAAAACAACAGGCGCTTTTTATTAGGCAACTCCTGCCCGCTATAAATAAGCGGTATGCTGTTGCGCCAGGTAGCACACAGAACAGCAAATGGTTTAGCGGCATCTCCCATTCGTTCAAACTCGCTGCCACTGTGCGAGTTTTCATCGTGGTTGGTTGTGAAAAAAAGTCGCAAGGAACCTTTGTGGAAATCTGTATCATACCTGTTAAGTACACTATCCAAACCATTCATGTCGCTCGTGCCTTTGGCGAATGCTTCCAACTTATGTAATATTTGCCAGGCGTAGGTAGCATCAAATACTTCGTGGTAACTCGCTTCCTCTGTTTCAGCAAACCAAAACAACTTTTTTTCCGCTTTAAAAGATAGTCTTGCCTGCCGCCAAAAGTCCAACGGAACAAGATGTGCCATGTCGCATCTAAAGCCATCGATGCCGGTATTGGTTACCCAAAAATGCATAGCATCTATCATTGCCTTTCGCATTTCCTGGTTGGTGTAATCCAGGTCAATTACATCAATCCACCCGTTGCGATCGTAAAATTGCCCGGCGCTGTCTTTCGCGTAAAAGCTGGGGTGTTGTTTCGTCCACACATGGTCGTAGCCTGTATGGTTTGCTACCCAATCAATCACCACTCTTAAACCCAATGAATGGGCCTGCTTTACAAGGCTTTTAAAATCTTCTAACGTTCCAAATTCAGGATTGATCGCCTTGTAATCGCTGCAGGCATAGTAGCTTCCCAAACTTCCCTGCCGCATATCTTTACTAATAGGCGTTATCGGCATAAACCACAACACCTGCACTCCCATATCTTTTAACCTGGGCAACTCTTTTTCAAAGCTGGCGAAGGTGCCTTCAGGTGTATATTGCCGCACGTTTACTTCATATACATTGGTGCCTGCAATCCATTCCGCCGGTGTAAAATTATCCTCCATATTTTTTGTTTTGTTGGTGGGTTTGTTGTTACACGAAATGAGTGTAATGAACAGCAGGCAGCCGGTTAATACTCTATTCATCTAACAATTTTAAATCAAGGTATGTATAATTTTCGCGCTGTCTTTCATTCGCTCCTTAACATTATTATTCATTGCCTGTAATGTAACTTCGCCCTCTGGCTGCACTTTAAAAGTGGCTATCTTTTTTTCAAAATAAGATCAATGAAAACTTTCAATGTACCGGTTAATTATCGTTCGCCACTTATCACCGCTATTAAGAATAAGCGAAAGCAGCTTGACAAATTAAAAAAAGACTTCACCCCTACATTGCTTGATTTTGGCCCTGTTCAAATTTTTCTTGCGCGCCATTTTGGTTTTTGTTATGGGGTTGAAAATGCTATTGAGATCGCATTCAAAACAATCGAGGAAAATCCTGGTAAACGAATTTTTTTGTTGAGCGAAATGATACACAACCCACAGGTAAATGCCGATTTGCAGGAGAGAGGGGTTCGGTTTTTACAAGATACCTCCGGTAACCCCCTGGTGCCATTCAATGAAATTTCAGGAGATGATATTGTACTTATACCGGCGTTTGGTACTACGCTGGCAATGGAAGAGAAGTTGCAAAAACTCGGCATCAAAGCAGAAAAATATAATACCACCTGCCCCTTTGTTGAAAAGGTTTGGAACCGGAGCGAACAGATAGCAAAAAAAGCCTACAGCGTGGTGGTGCATGGTAAGCCAAAACATGAAGAGACACGGGCAACCTTTAGCCATTCTGCCGCCAATACCCCAACCGTTGTGGTAAACGATATGAACGAGACCATCGAGCTTGCTAAATACATTACCGGGGAGAAAACTGCTGAAAATTTTTACGATGAATTTAAAGGACGATACTCGGAAAATTTTAATGTAAAAAGCGATTTACAACGCTTTGGTGTGGTAAACCAAACCACCATGCTTGCCAGCGATACACAGGCAATTGCTGATTACCTGAAGAATGTAATGGTGAAAAAATATAACCTTGACGAAGATAATGTAAGCGAACATTTTGCTGATACCCGCGATACATTATGTTATGCAACCAACGATAACCAAAGCGCAGTTTACGGATTGTTGGAAACCGATGCCGACTTTGCCGTAGTTGTTGGTGGTTATAATAGTAGTAACACATCGCACCTGGTAGAATTGTGCGAAGAAAAATTACCCACCTTTTATATTAATGCTCCAGATAAAATACTCTCCAGCAAAGAAATCCTGCACTATAACTTTCATACAAAACAGGAACTGCATTCCGTAAATTATTTGCCTGCAAAAACTCCTGTAAAAATTTTAGTTACAAGTGGTGCAAGTTGCCCGGATGCTGTAGTGGAAGCGGTAATAAAAAAGCTGCTTTCGTTTTTTGAGGAAAGTAAAAGTATTGAAGAAATGGCAGCACAATTTGAATAATTGAGGAACTTGTATGAGCCGATTGGGTGCACAACATTCGTATTAACCAACATTCATGCTGGGATGATTTTGTGCTTCTTCAATTTTATCTTTCGCCCATTTCAATGCCATTTTAAATTGCTGCTCTGCAGATAGGTTTGTGTTGTCTAAAACAATGGCATCTTTTGCCTGCCGCAGTGGGCTAAACTCCCGGTTGCTATCAATATAATCACGCATTTGCAGGTTGTGCATTACTTCGTCGATACTGATGTTCGGATTTTTTTCAAACATTTCTTTATACCGTCTTTCTACCCTTATTACCGGGTCGGCAGTCATAAATATTTTTAGTTCGGCACGGGGGAAAACAGTTGTGCCGATATCCCTGCCATCCATTACTATCCCTTTTCTCTTACCGATTTTTCTTTGTTCTGCCACGGCAAATTCTCTTACTTCCTTCACCGCTGAAACTTCACTAACATTTTCCGCAACCAGCATATCGCGTATCAGGTATTCCACATCTTCATCATTCATATGCATATCGCTTTTTCCTTTCTCTGCGTTGTAAACAAACTCGAGGTTAACCTGGCTTAAAGCTTTCAATACTTCTTCTTTGCTGTTCCAGTCTACATGGTTGCGAAGAAAGTACAAGGTGATAGCACGGTACATTGCGCCGGTATCAATAAAAACATAGTTTAGTTTGTGAGCAAGCTGCTGAGCCAGCGTACTTTTTCCGCACGATGAAAACCCGTCTATTGTAATGATGATTTTTTTCATGAAGATGTATGCAGCGATTGCTGCAAAAATGCCGAACAATTCTGATAGAAAAAAATACAAAGGCTGCCTTTGCGGGGCAGCCTTTGTAAATCAGTCTTTCTAAAGTTATCTCCTTACTAATGATTGTGTAGCCAACACTTCGCCATTTTCGTTTCTGAAACGAACTGCGTAGGTACCCGCTGAAACATTGTTCGTGCGTAACGATAAAATGTTTACTCCCGCAACAAGCCTTTCATCGTACCTGTTCATTAGCTGGCCTGTGGCATTCACTATTTCAATATTGATTTTCCGGGGGTCGCCACTGGTAATTTTTACAAATGCATTTCCTTTACCAGGGTTTGGATACACAGGGCTAATAGAAAACCCGTTTCCACCATCCATTTTCAAACGCACTACCGAACACAGGTACTTTGTTTCGCCGTTTGCATCCGATTGCTTAATCCTATAATAAACATCGCGAAGCCCATTAACACTATTATCAGTAAATGTATAGGCTCCGTTGTTACGGCTGTCTGCATTCACCGTTGCGATGGCTGTGAACCTGATACCGTCGGTGCTTCGCTCAATTTCAAATCCACGGTTGTTTGCATTGTCACTAACATTCCAAATGAGCATGTTTCCGTTATCAGATTTTACAGCTTTAAAGTCAATACAGGTTACTGGCAGCGCTCCGGGCACCAAAGCTCCCAAGGCGAAATCGGAAAAACCTGTAGAGAATGTTGCTGTAAAAATTCCACCTCCATTACTGGGTATAGCCGTGTAAGTTGCCGGTTGCCGTGTGGTGTTACCACTAGTTGATCCGGTAAAATCGCCGGCAACCTTATAAATATAAAACCCGGTACGCGGCGTATTTGATGCCGTTTGTATTGCCAGTATTTCCGCTTCGGTAAAGTACAATGAAATAGTATAATTACCCGTTGCACTATTGGTAGCGGGTGTTACACGTACAACCCTGTCTCCAACTTTATGTGTTCCCCCTGCATCAGCATAAAGATTAAAGCTGCTACTTCCGGTTTTTGCGATAGATGCAGTTACACATCCGTAATCGAAACCGCCTGTATTGTTAATGCGTGTTATTATTTCACCATCGTTCTGGCTATAGAAGTACACATCCTGGTTGGGTACCGTTTTTTCGTTTGCACTGTGCGAAAGTTGGGCTTCAATTTTACGCGGTACGCCTTTTAAAGATAGATTATCAACCTTTACACTGATCGGTCCGCCTGCATTCGCGTCGTTCACCCAGCGGAATGCCAGGAAGAATTGCTTGTTGTTTAGAATAGCAGGCAGGGTAGCAGAAAAAGTACCCGAAGTTGGCTGTACAGAGAAGAAGGTGTACTCCGGGCCTAACTCAGTATAATTCGTTCCGTCGAATGAATAGGCGACTGCCATATAATCGAACTTGCCATACCGCTCCGGATCTACACCATTCGGATCAGCTTCCCCCTGCACGGAATAATCAAATTTAATACGGAGGTTATTCAATCCCCTTGCATCTATCTGCGGCGCCGCTATTCTAGTTTGACTTGTACTTGAATTATAATAGTTGCCCGCTGGTAATGTGCCGGTACCCGCGGGGGCAAGTCTACCCGTTATTGATAAGGTTCCATCTAAAACACCCCATTGATTTTTACCATTGGCGGTAGGGTCAGGTGTTACTACTTCCGGCACTTCAAGTGTTTCCGTCCAGGTGTTGGGTCCGGCAAAACCCTGCGCCGTGTATGCCTCGAAGTTTTCGTTGATAAGTGTGATAGAGTCATTACCTATCACCGGTACCACATCATCATCCAATATAGTTATGGTATAAGATGTATTTACCGGGTTTCCTCCTGAATTGCTCATGGATACAGTTATACCGATGGTTTCGGTGGATTCAACAACAGCATCGTTAACCACAAATACCTTAAGGGTATCCTGTTTCGTACTTCCGGTAGTGTTGGAGATAGAAGTTGACGAAACTGTATAATCGCGGTTTATTGTAGCTGTTCCTCCAAACGTGATGGTAGCTGTACTGTTGGCCGGCAATAATATTGGAATGTTTACGGTACGTTGTGCGCTGCAACCAAATGTGTTCAAACCTTCACCAACTGTAAGACCCGTAGCCGATGAAAAGCCAAACGTAGTTACGCATGGAGATGCAAACGCCGGACTTACCCCCACTGCAAACCAGGCGTTGGTAACAGACTGAACAATCTGACCGCATGGATCACCACTATACGCTTTAGCTACAGCTATAGAAACATCTTTTGCTTCGTTGTAAGTAGCGGTTGCGGTAAGCATTGTTTCAGTAATAAAGGCAATTTTTTCAGATACATCAAACCCTAATCCTGTTACCAAATAAGGCACGCTGTTAAACCCTAAAGTAGTATCATCGCGCAAGCCATCATCTGCCCCTGAAATTACATACGAGGCATCAGGTCCGGTGCCTTTACCTGAACCGCAGGTTAACAGGTAAAACCATTTGTTTAATACCCCGCTGTTTGTGTGTACACCACATTGATCGTTGGCTAATGTGGGTGTGCAGTTAGGGTTAATCCAATATTGTCCGCGGTAGGTATCAGGATCTGTTTTGGCTTTAGGGTTATCCATTCTTCTTAAAGACGGATCCGCGGCATAACCAATTTGTTCGCCTATGGAAAATGGTTTGTAGCGGGTAGCCAAAGTAGGGTCAACAACTTTAATCGCATAGTTTTCAATGGCAGCACCCCATATATCGCTAAAGCCTTCGTTCATTGCACCCGACTCTTTTTCGTATACCAGGTCGGCGGTGAAGGAGCAAACGCCATGACCAATTTCATGCCCACACACATCCAGGGAAGTTAGCGCTCTAAAGCCGGTGGCGGATCCTGAACCATCACCATAGGTCATTGCCGTACCATTCCAAAAAGCATTGTCGTACGCCGGACCATAATGAATATAACTTTTTATAATGGCATTGTTTCCATCATAGCTAAGACGGTTCTGCCTGTTCTTCCAATAATCATATACCATTTCAGCACCCCAGTGTGCATCAAAAGCTATATCATCATTCTCCGCTTCGTTCGCCCCATCATTCGCCGCATTTCGCTTGTGCTCAGCAGGGGTCCAGATGTTGTTCACATCTGTAAAACTTTTAGCTTGCGCATACAACGCGCCAACACTTAATGGCAAACCGCCAACGTTGTTTAAATCATAAGTTTCAATGCCATTTCCGCGGGTATCATCTATCAACACATAAGTTGGCGAACCTGGCAAATAAGTAGGTTCTGAAGTTGGATGACTGCTAACCAATGTTTGACCGTTTCCAGGGTCGTTGCCACTAATTTGTTTAGTTAATATCTGCCTGTTACCTGCATAACGTGTGGTTACTGTTGTAGCAACAGAAGCATGTTTAATGATCGGGTCGTACAAAAGAATTTTTCCATCGGCAGCGTCAACAAATACCCAGGCGCGCTTTAATGGTTCTGCCGAATAGAGATTGAACTTATAAGCTAAACGCATATCGGTTCCGCTCTTTGCAAAATCCTTTGTAATAACTAATTCTCCTTTTGGTAAATACTCACGCAGTTCCCGCTCCAGTATTTTTATAACTGCAGGGTTTTTTGTTTGATTGATCTTTTCACGGATATCGTCCCAGGCCCAAATTTTTCCACCCATTGCCTTTTTGGCAAAGTTGAGCGCCTCTTGTTCGGATATAGCGGGTGTAACTGAAAGGGTTGTTGGAACGTCGTAAAACGCCCCGGCTAAAAATTGCAGTTCAGCCTGGCGGGCTAAGGTTTTGTAAATGCCATGTTCTACTTTAATGCCCTTATAATATTGTTGGAACTGACCAACAAAAATCTCGTTTTGCAATCCTGTTTCTTTTACCGGCACCAACTTATCGATGCCGCTGCGTAACTGTAGATAACTGCCTAACAATGTAGGTGATTGCTCCCTGCTATAAGCGCCTTTTTGTAATCCGAATGAAATAAGCGAAGGCGTTCCCCGCTCTTTTGAAAGAAATACTTCCGAAACCTTTGAATCACTCAAAACTTTCCGACGCATGGTTTCAAGTTGCTGATCCGATTTTTGCGCATTAACTACTGTAAAAAAACAAGGAAAAATTACGAAGAGGACCAAAGCCCTTTTGGAAAGGAAATGCAGGTAACTCATGGCATTTAGGTTTAGTTAACACACTAATATAAAAAAAATGCCTGCTTAATTTTATTATTTATTATCTCAAATGAGGAAACGAATTCCCAAAAAGAGAAAATTATCAGGTTGCACGGCCTTCAAACAAAACAGCCATTGCTTTTCAGGCAATGGCTGTTATTATTGTATATGTATTTTTTAGGCTTTACTTTGTTCTGTTTCTTCAATCTGCTCCTTCAATGTAAACCTGATTTTCATATTTTCTTTATCGAGGTCGGCAATTAAGATATCTCCTTGTTTCACCTGCATGCTTAATATCTCTTCAGCTAAAGGATCCTCCAAATATTTTTGAATGGCGCGATGTAAAGGCCGTGCACCAAACTGAACATCATATCCTTTTTCGGCAATAAACTCTTTTGCCTCTTCGGTAAGTTCCAGGCTAAACCCAAGCGTTACCAGGCGTTTCATTACACCCTTCATCAAAATATTGATGATCTCAAAAATATGATCGCGTGTGAGTGAATTGAAAATGACCACATCATCTATCCGGTTTAAAAACTCGGGAGAGAAAGTACGTTTCAGCGCTTTTTCAATAACCGCTTTGTTGTTCTCTTCTGCGTTTTGAACACGGTTGGCAGTGGCAAACCCCACACCTTCACCAAAATCTTTTAACTGGCGAACGCCGATATTAGAGGTCATGAT
>JANPIA010000051.1:0-44799 GCA_031424735.1 Segetibacter sp. | reverse complement strand
CGAACTATACCGAGGCTTGCAGGATAGGGGTGTGCCATCAAAGCTGGTTGTTTACAAAGGGTTTGGGCATGGCATTAATAAACCGAAAGAACGCCTGGCAGCAGTATGGCACAACTGGCAATGGTTTAATAAGTATGTATTTGGCGAGGCGGAAGAAACAATGCCTGACGAATAGACCCCATTGAGCATAGGAGGCATTATTTCTTGACCCATTTGCCAAAGTTAACCCCACAAGATTTGCGGGGTTTTTTTAGCAATCAACACAAATTTATTTTCAGTTAGAATTTATTTTTTGAACGGCCAAGTACATCAGGTGTAAGTATTTGCTACGCTGAATATTGAACCGATAGTACAAGGGTGCGACGCAAGAAAACTTTGATGGAAGCTACTGCTGCCTGTAACATAAAAATGATACATTTACCGCCCGGCAAAAATTTAAAATGGAGGAGATTGTAGCAGCCATAAGTGAATTATTCAGGGCTTACAATAATGAGCCTGAAGACAGGATTGAGAAGCTTCCGCAATCGGGTAGCGACCGTGTCTATTTTAGAATTTATACCTCTGATAAATCCTACATAGCTACTTATAACCTCAACATAAAAGAGAACGAAACCTTTCTATACTTTACCCGTCACTTTTTAAAAGCAACTTTGCCAATGCCAGAAATATACAGTGTAAGTAAAGACAAAACAATTTACATACAGGAAGACCTTGGTACCGAATCGTTGTTAAACAAATTGGAAAACTATGGTTATACAGACTATACTTACAGCCTGTTTCAGCAAAGCCTGTCGGAGCTTGCCAAAGTGCAAATAGTTGGCGACCGAGAAATCGATTATAACTGGTGCCTTACCGCAAAGGAGTTTGGAAAGCAGGCCATCTTAAGCGATCTGTTGTATTTCAAATACTACTTTTTGGATACGTTAAAAACGCCGTATGATAAGCAGGCATTACTCGACGATTTTGAAACGCTAAGCAATTTTTTAGGTGAGGTGGATCACAAGTATTTTATGTTTCGCGATTTCCAAAGCCGAAATGTGATTGTAGAAAACGATACGGTACATTTTATAGATTACCAGGGTGGAATGAAGGGCGCATTACAGTACGATGTTGCATCGTTGTTATGGCAGGCAAAGGCAGATTTGAGCGAAGAGTGGAAGAACAGCCTGCTGAATTATTATATGGATGAAGCAGACAGGTTGCTACATAGTAAAATGGATCGCACCTTATTTATCAGCCAGTATAATGGGTACGTATTAATAAGGTTGCTGCAGGTGTTGGGTGCCTATGGCTTCAGGGGATTGTTTGAAAGGAAGGCCCATTTTTTATCGAGCATTCCCTTGGCATTGCGTAATCTCCAGTTTTTTATCGACAATTATTCAATAGGCATAGACACGCCTGAGTTTGACCGAATGTTGAAATTAATGGTAAAAGAGGATATCGTTCACCGGTTTGAAACAGTACGTGCAGATGAGAATACCCCTTTGGTTGTGAGCATTTGTAGTTTCTCCTATAGGCGTGGTTGCCCGGTAGATGAGTCCTCAAACGGTGGAGGGTTTGTATTTGATTGCAGGGGAATTTTAAATCCTGGCCGGTTTGAAGAATATAAATACATGACCGGCAGAGACAAGGAAGTAAAGGATTTTTTAGAGCAGCGAACAAAAATGACAGAATTTTTGAACAGTGCTTTTGATGTGGTGGATATTTCGGTTGAAGATTATATTAAGCGCGGTTTTAAAAACCTGATGGTGAGTTTTGGTTGCACCGGCGGACAACACCGCAGCGTTTACGCGGCCGATGCATTGGCGCGTCATCTTAAGAATAAATTTGGCGTACAAATTGACTTGTGTCACAGAATTCAGGAGGAGAAAAATTGGTGCAATACTCCCGAAAATGTAGTGATATCATGAAGGGAATGATTTTGGCGGCCGGGCTGGGTACACGATTAAAGCCATGGACAGACAATCACCCAAAGGCTTTGGCGGTTGTTAATGGAAAAAGTTTGTTGCAAAGAAATGTAGAATACCTGCAGCAATTTAATATTAGGGAATTGGTGGTAAATGTTCATCATTTCGCCAGCCAGATTATTGATCAAATTGAGAAGAATGAAGGATGGGGAAGTGATATAAGAATAAGTGTCGAGACAACCGAGGTTTTGGAAACAGGCGGCGGACTTTTAAAGGCTGCTGCTTTTTTAACTGGAGACGCGCCTTTTGTTTTAATGAATGTTGACATACTTACCGACCTGGATTTGAAAAGTATGCTGGACTATCACCAGGAATATTTACCACTGGCAACATTAGCCACAAGTCATCGTAAAACTTCGCGGTATTTTTTGTTTGATGAAGACAACAACCTCGCAGGCTGGAAAAATGTAACTACAGGTGAGATTAAAAATGCCGGCGCTCTGAACACCAATGTTACGCCGAAGGCTTTTAGCGGTATCCACCTAATTGACCCAAAAATTTTTGGGTTGATAAAACAGACGGGCAAGTTTTCAATGGTGGATGTTTACCTGGATTTGATGATTAGCCACAGTATAAAATGTTTTGACGATGCCGGTAGGTTTGTAGATGTTGGTATGCCAGAAAGTATAACCTTGGCTGAAAAGATGTTTGTGTAGTTTATACTTTAATATATACCTTTTTTCTGTCGAGTATATAAACGATAAGCCAGTAAAACATGATCATAAACAGGGCGTAAAGCAAAGAGCCATTTCTAAGGTCGGATGAAACAGGTTTGCAAACATGCTCGTAAAACCAGGATAATGGCGAGGTGTAAACCGGTTTACCTTTTACGTCCAAATGATCAACCCAGCGCCAGAGCGCCAATACGCGCGGAAGAAAACCGCTTAAAAAGAAAATGAAAAGCGGGTTTTTTCCAAAAACATCAAAAAACTTACTCCACCAACCTTTCGCTTCTTTAAACTCCAGCCAGTAAATGAGCAAGCTCAAAACCACCATCGCAAGTCCGGTGGTGTACACAACATAGCTGCTGGTCCAAATCTTCTTATTAATTGGAAAAATCATATCCCAACAAAACCCGGCAAAAATTAAAAGAGCTCCAGCTACAAAAAGATTTGAGATCATTTCATAGGTCTTACCCTTTTCGCGAATGTATTGACCCACTAAATAACCAAAAATGACTTGTACAATAGCTGGTAAGGCGCTGACTATACCTTCCGGATCAAAAGGTATTCCTTCACCTTTGTAAACATGGCCAACACCTAAAATTTTTAGATCTATTGCTGTACCAAAAAATCCTGGTAAACTATAGGGATCGCCGGCACGGCCTAACACAAAGCTTAAAAACCAATAAAATAATAGGAGGAAGCACGCCAAAACAAATGCACCCCTTGTTTTCGAAAAGTAAACGATCAACGCGGCAAATAAATAGCACAACGCTATTCTTTGTAAAACCCCTAAAAGTCGAATGCTTTCCCATTTTTTAAAAACCATTTGCGCACCGTCGTATTTTATAAAAGGGCTCCAGTTCAAAAACAATCCAATCAAAAAAATGAGAATAGCACGTTTAAACACCTTTGTAAGGAAATTGCGGGTGCCATTTTGCTCAAAACGAGGCATAACGAATGCCATGGCATTTCCAACAGCAAACAGAAAAAAAGGGAAAACAAGGTCGGTTGGTGTACAGCCATGCCAGGTTGCATGTTCTAGGGGTGAATAAATATGGGACCACGAGCCGGGGTTGTTTACTAATATCATTAATGCAACGGTAGCACCCCTAAAAACATCTAACGAATAGTATCGCGAATTCATACCACGGGTTTGCTATAAAAGTAGCTGAATAAAGTTTACATCTAAATATTTATGGTCAGCGTAAGGTTTTACTCGTTTCAGGTCAATGCTTTCATGTTGGTTTATCAGATGCTAAATTCCCTATATTTGCAGCGCTGTAAATAACACCCATGCGTTGTATTTGAGCTCAAATAGCTCATTACCAATGTATAAGGGTGAAGGTTCGTGTAGAATATGCCAATAACGTTATGTAATTAAATAAAAAAAGGTAACAAGGAGTTTGCACAGCTCCTTGTTACCTTTTTTATCTTATTTATCCCTCTGTGTGACTGAGGTGGCGAAGCTTTTCCAAAAAAATAAATCATGAATAAAAAGGCGTTTTTTCCGGTTCTTTTTACACTCGGCTCAGTGTGTACAATCCTGTTTTTCCCATCGTGTAACACAGGAAAAAACATCAAACAGCTTGTTTACCTCAACAACGTTCCAGACTCCTCATATAAAAAGATAATAGCAAGCGGAGAGGCCCGCATACAACCTGGCGATAGAATTAGTATTGTGGTTGGCGCTTTAAATACAGCTTCTGCTCTCCCGTATAATATGCCTGCTGTAGCAACCGGTAGTAAAGTAGGATACCTTGTTGAAAGCGATGGTACAATTGAGCTTCCTCAACTCGGAAAAATGTACGTAGCTAACTTTACCCGCAAGTCCTTGTCGGATTCTCTTACAAAGATTTTAAAGAAATTCTTATCGGAACCATTAGTAATTGTTCAATTCGTCAATTTTAGAATAACTGTTTTAGGCGATGTTGCCCATCCGGGGGTACTTGAAATACCAGATGGAAAAGTTTCAATAATTGAAGCTATAGGCCTGGCGGGAGACCTGCAAATTTCCGGGAAAAGGGAAAACATTCTTATTATAAGGGAAAAAGGAGATGAAAGGGATTTTGGCAGGGTTGATATGACTTCGACTAATGTATTCAAATCTCCATTTTATTATTTGCAGCAAAACGACGTTGTATACGTAGAAATGAACAAAACTAAAATTGCAGCGAGCGATCAAACACTCATTCGTAATCTTACTATTGCCAGCACAATTATAAGTGTGCTAACCACGCTCGGCTTCCTACTCATCAATTTGAAAAATTAATATTGGATCATGTCATTTAATAACAACCAAACAAACAATACGGCTAATAATATAGTATCGGCACCTGGTTTAAAAGAGAATACTAAGATTACTCCAAAGGAAATTGTCTTTAAATATTTAATATACCTACCGTTGTTTGTACTTACGCTGGCTTTATCTATTTCGGTGGCTTACATATACTTGCGATACAAAATACCTATGTATAGTTCAAGCTTATCGCTACTTATTAAAGATGAGACAAAGTCTGGTGGATCAGATGCGCTTTTAGATAACCTTGGAATTTATAAAAAGAAGGCGAACCTCTCCAACGAAATTGAGGTGCTTAGATCAGCTTCGTTAATGAAGCGTGTTGTGGATACATTGAAGTTAAACCTGCAATATTTTTCTACCGGGCAGGTAAAAAGGAGTGAAATGTATCATAAGGCGCCATTTACATATGAAACCATTGGTTTAGAGCCAGGTGAACCCTACTCGTTCACTCTAAAATTTGATGGTGGCAACATCTTTCAAATTAACGGAGCAGGCAGAAGGTATAAAAGCGGCGAGGTCATTTCCGAAAATTCCCGAAATTTTAAAATAGATGTAATCAATCCATCCCAGATAAAAAAGGAATATACCTACTATGTGCAATGGAATCCCAGTTTATCAGTTGCACAAGGTCTTTCATCGCAACTTGCGGTAAAGCAATTAAACAGGGAGGCGAGCATATTGAAGTTGAGTATCGAAACAGAAGTACCGCAAAAAGGGAGGGATATTCTTGATCAACTAATTGTAGCATATAACCGGAACAATGTTGAAGACAAAAACAAAATTGTAGATAACACGCTCAAGTTTATTGATGAGAGATTATACCTATTAACAAATGAGTTAGGACGGGTAGAGCAAGGTTTGAAGAGTTTCAGGGAGCGAAATGAAGTTATTGATATTGGAATGCAAGGGTCCGCACAATTTAGTGCCAGCCAAACCACCGAACAAAAGCTGAATGAGCAGGAAGTGAAACTTCGGATCGTAAATATGATAAGCGAGTATATTAATAATCCGCAAAAAAAGTTTACCCGTGTACCCTCTACTTTGGGAGTAGAGGATCCAACATTAAGTGCTCTAACCCAGCAATACAACCAGTTACAACTAGAGAGAGAAGAGAAGTTGCAAACCATGCCTGCAGAAAACCCGATTGTCCGGGTATATGACAACCAAATTGAAAAAATTAGAGAAAGCATCGGTGAAAATTTGAAAAACATCCAGCTTTCCTTTCAAACCTCCCGTAATAAAACGTTAGGCGAATACAATGCTTTAAAAAGCAGTATACGGAACATACCTGCTCAGCAAAAACAACAATTGGAAATAACACGCCAGCAGGGCATCAAGGAAAATCTATTTTTATTCCTGCTTCAAAAACGCGAAGAGTCGGCAATTACCAGGGCATCTGCAGTAGCTAACGCAACGGCTTTAGACCCGGCGGTTTCTGGTTATCTGCCTGTGCAGCCTAATAAATCAAACACTTATAACATTGCGCTTTTGTTAGGTATACTAATCCCTGTTGCGATCATTTATATTATAGATCTTTTAAAAGATAAGATTGTTACCCGCCAGGATATTACAAAACTTACCCGTGTACCCATTTTAGGTGAAATTGCCCATCACCCCGAACGAAATCGCCAGTGGGTGGTGGGTGTGCAAGACAGAAGCATATTGGCAGAGCAATTCCGTATCATCCGAACCAACCTTCAATATTTTATAGCCAATAAAAAAAGCCCCATTTTGCTGATTACTTCTTCTATAGCAGGCGAGGGTAAAACATTCACTTCGATGAATATAGGGGCGGTATGGTCTGTTGCGAATAAAAAGACAGTAATACTTGAATTAGATTTACGTAAGCCTAAAATATCTACTGCTTTAAACCTCGAAAATCCCAAAGGCATTTCAAATTATATGCTTGGGCAAATAAGTGTGGAGCAACTGCCGGTGGCAATTGAGGGGATGGCTAATTTATACATCGTTCCTGCAGGTCCCATCCCCCCCAACCCTTCAGAATTATTAATGGATAATAAGATCGATCTTATGTTCCAGTATCTGCGGGAAAATTTTGACTTAATTGTTATAGACTCAGCTCCAATTGGTTTGGTTAGTGATACAAAAATATTGAGCCGGTTTGCCGATGCGACCCTTTATGTTGTACGCCAGCGGTACACGCTAAAGAAACAATTGAATTTTGTTGAAGAATTGTACAAGGATAATGTATTGCCATCAATGGGCTTATTGGTAAATGATGTGAAAATGGGTGGAGTATCGTCGTACTATGGATATGGTTATGGATATGGTTATGGTTATAATTCCAACTACAACTATCAATACGGAAAAGAACAAAATATTTCGTGGTGGAAAAAAATTATGAACTACTACCGGTAGTATGTGTAGAATAGCAGGTATTTTCAACAGGGTTTCGGACTCGTCTTTATCGCTCGATATCGTGCGGATGCGGGAGAGTATGCAGCATGGTGGACCGGATGATGCAGGTGTTTACTTAGATGAGGATCTTCCATTAGCATTAGGTCATAGGCGGCTTTCGCTTATTGACCTTAGCGCTGCAGGGCATCAGCCTATGAGTGATCTGCTGGGAATGCTACAACTTATTTTTAATGGGGAGATTTATAATTACCAGGAAATTAAAGCTACGCTTAGTGCTTTGGGACATGTGTTCAAGACAAAAAGCGATACAGAAGTAATTCTGAAAGCCTACCTGCAATGGGGTACAAAATGTTTCGGGCGGTTCAATGGAATGTTTGCGCTTGCAATGTGGGACAAGCGAAGCAACCAGCTAATTTTAGCCCGCGATCATGCCGGAATCAAACCGCTTTATTACTTTGTTGACAAGGATCTTTTTATTTTCGCTTCCGAAATAAGGGCGTTTAAGGCCTACAAATGCGATTGGCCCGAAACAGAGGATTGGAAAATTCCTTTCCTAACTTTTGGTCACCTGCCAGAGCCTTTCACCACTTTGCAAAATGTAAAGCCCCTCGCAAAAGGTACTTGCCTGATTGTTGAACTACCATCATTAAAAGCAACAGAAAGCACATTTTCTACTTTTCAATTTTCAAGTTTAATTACCGATGCTGAAACAGCAGTAGCACTTGTTAAAGAGAAACTTGAAAAAGCAGTAGAACGCCACCTGATTAGCGATGCACCCATCGGGTTATTTTTAAGTGGCGGAGTGGACTCCAGTTTACTTACTTTGATTGCCCATAAATACATTGGCGAAAGCCTGAAAACTCTATCCATTGTATTTGAAGATGCGACCCTAAATGAGGAGCCATACCAAAACATAATCATCGATCAAACGAATGCACACCACCAGTCGTTTTTAGTTACGGAGAAAGATTTTCGCAACGAATTGCCAGATATATTGGAGGCGATGGACCAGCCAAGTACGGACGGCATTAACTCGTATTTTATTTGCAAATACGCACGCCAGTATGGATTGACTGCTGTGCTTAGCGGTTTAGGCGCCGATGAGCTTTTTGGAGGTTACAATTCTTTTAATCATGCTTCAAAAGCCGCATTCATACAAAAGCTTCCTTCATTTATTCCCGGACTGGCCAACCATTTGCCAAAGGAAAAATTAAAGAAAATCGCATTCCTGGAAAGAAAAGATATTGTAGGCGAATACCTTTTCAACCGGGGATTGTTCTCTATTAACCAAACAGCCAGTTTGCTCTCCATTTCTGAAAGGGAAGTAAATAATACACTCGATAAAGTTTTAATTGAACCGATAGATAAAAGTGTGGATCATAGAAACCGGGCAAGTCATTTGGAGGTAAATCTTTACATGAAAAACCAGCTATTGAAAGATAGTGATACAATGAGCATGTGGCATAGCCTGGAGGTGAGAGTTCCGTTTCTTGACAAGGAGTTAATGGAAACTGCTTACAGTATTCATCCGGATATAAAATTTGATAAGAAAATTGGTAAGCATCTTTTGATAAAAGCTTTTGACGAGGTTTTGCCGAAAAAAATATGGCAACGTAAAAAGCAGGGTTTTACATTTCCTTTTTATAAATGGATGAAGGATGTGCAACTCGAAAGCCGCAACGACCAATACAGGAAACTTCGAAATCTTTTTGAGGAAGACCGTTTATTGTGGGCCAGGTATTGGGCGTACCTTATTTGCAATAAGAACGCCGGAATAAAATGTTTTGCACCGGGTGCTCCAAAGGTACTTTTTCTAAACCTGGCAGCTTTTTCTACAACCGGCGGCATCGAAAAGTTCAACCGGGCGTTTTTAAAAGCGCTTACTGAAATTCAGGTAGACGGGCTTTTGGTTGCAGATTCCCTTTCTATGTACGATAAGGAGTCCAACGAAGCTTATTTCAAAAAGTCGAATTACGGCACTTTCTCCAACAAAGTAAAATTTGTATTCTCTCTTATAAAAAATGCGAAGAAGTATGATGTTATAATTGCGGGACACATCAATCTCGCAAAACCGATAATAGCCGCCCGGTTATTAAACAGAACTAAGAAAATAATATTAGTAACCCATGGCATTGAAGTATGGGAAGTTCTTCATGGCAAAAAGAGCGAATTGCTCCATGGCGCGGATAAAATAATTGCCGTAAGCAATTTTACTAAAAACAAGATCGTTCAACAGCACCAGATCGATACCGCCAAAGTAAGCGTGCTTCATAATACCATTGATCCTTATTTCAAATATCCTGATCAATTTACAAAACCTCAGTATTTAAAAGACAGGTACAATTTAAACGGTCAGAAAGTTATTTCAACGCTCACGCGTTTGTCGTCTAGCGAACAGTATAAAGGGTACGATAAGGTGCTGGAAGTTCTGCCCGAAATAAAGAAGAAAATCCCCGGAATTAAATATATCATATCAGGAAAAGCAGATGATGCGGAAATGAGAAGAGTTCAAAGCTTAATCAAAACGTTAGGACTTGAAAACAACGTAATATTGACCGGTTTTGTAGAGGATTCGGAAGTTATTGATCATTATTTGTTGTCTGATGCATTTATAATGCCCAGCACAATGGAAGGATTTGGGATTGTGTTTATAGAGGCAATGGCATGTGGTTTACCTGTTATTGCAGGCAACGTAGATGGAAGTGTGGATGCTTTGAATAATGGTGAATTAGGTAAACTGGTCGATCCTTCAAACAATGAACAAATCATTGCATCGGTATGTGACTATTTGCCCTCTGGTAAACTTTTGGGTTACGAATTGCAACAGAAAGTGATTGTGCAGTTTGGATTTAATTCGTTTAAGAATAAAATAAAAAGCATACTGCTGGAAAGTTAACCGAACGGCAAGTTTTCGAATTTTAAAAATGAATATAGCTACAAATCAAATTCATCCTGTTGGGTCTGAACATGCAGAGTGGGATATGGTGATTGAACCGCATGGGAAGATTTTAGATTTTAAATTGAGGGATGTTTGGCATTACCGTGATCTCCTCTGGTTATTGGTAAGACGGGATTTTGTTTCATTTTATAAGCAAACTATTTTAGGTCCATTTTGGTTTTTTATACAACCGCTTTTTACAACACTTATTTACACTTTTATTTTTGGAAACCTTGCAGGCATATCAACCGAAGGGATTCCAAAGCCTCTGTTTTATATGGCTGGAATTACCGCGTGGAATTACTTTGCTGAGTGTCTTACCAAAACGTCTACGGTTTTTAAAGACAATTCAAATGTATTTGGCAAGGTGTACTTTCCACGGTTAATTATGCCACTCAGCATTGTAGTTTCTACACTTATAAAGTTTGCGGTACAAATGCTGATGTTTTTAATACTAATGGGGTATTATGGATTGAAAGGAGGCTCATTTCATATCACCTCTTATTTATTGTTGTTTCCTTTTTTAGTTATACTGATGGCATTGTTGGGATTAGGTTTAGGAATGATCATCTCCGCCTTAACAACCAAATACAGGGATTTGGTTTTTCTGGTCACCTTCGGAATTCAGTTATTAATGTATGCCACCACAGTTGTGTATCCTCTAACTGCTGCTCCCGAAAAGTATAAGTTCCTTATTGCATTAAACCCCATGACTCCAATAATAGAGACTTTACGTTTAGGGTTTTTAGGAGAGGGATCATTTAGTTGGGTTTACTTAGGTGCAAGTACTGCAATTACACTTTTCATAACTCTGTTCGGAATTTTAATCTTTAATAAGGTAGAACGTAACTTCATTGATACGATCTGATTTTACCTCCGCATACTTTTCATGTCCGTAGCAATAAAAATTGAAAATTTATCAAAGGCTTACCAGATAGGCGAAATAAGCACCGGAACCGTTTCGCGGGATATTGAACGTTGGTGGGCAAAAAAGCGGGGTAAGGAAGATCCATTTTTAAAAATTGGAGAAGCAAACGATAGAAGCACAAAAGGCAAGAGCGATGTTGTATGGAGTTTAAGAGATGTAAATTTTGAGATTGAACAAGGCGCAGCTGTTGGAATAATCGGTCGCAATGGTGCAGGCAAAAGCACACTCTTAAAGCTATTAAGCCGTGTTACAGCGCCCACCTCTGGTATAATAAAAGCAAAAGGCCGCATAGCTAGTTTATTAGAGGTAGGTACGGGTTTTCATCCTGACTTAACCGGGCGTGAAAACATATTTCTTAATGGTGCAATACTGGGAATGCGCAAAAAGGAAATAGAAAAGAAATTTGATGAGATTGTAGACTTCGCGGGAATTGAAAGGTATATTGACACACCGGTGAAACGTTACTCGTCAGGTATGTATGTGCGACTTGCTTTTGCTGTAGCCGCTCACCTCGATTCGGAAATTTTGATTGTTGATGAAGTTTTGGCTGTGGGTGATGCCGAGTTTCAAAAAAAATGTCTCGGAAAAATGGGACAGGTTAGTGTAGGTGAAGGACGAACGGTTTTATTTGTAAGCCATAACTTAAATAGTATTGCAACCCTGTGTACAAGCGGGATTATTTTACAAAATGGCGAGTTGGCCTTAAAAGGTGAAATAAGCGAAGTTATTAGTAGATACAATAGTGAGAGAACGAATGGTCATTCTAAAAGGATCAAGAAAATAAGCGAAGGTAAAAAAGCATGGCTGTGTGACGTGCTGATTGCCGAAACAAAAACAGGAAGTGAATTTATTGAAGCAAATGATGCGATTTTCATTACAGTTGAAGTGGAAGCATCTATAGAACTGGAGAATGTTTATATTGGTTTCGGAATTAACGACGTTTACGGCTACCGAATTTTTACATTATTCTCGAAATTCTTCAATAAAAAATATTCTTTAAAAAAAGGGCTTAATAATATCACTTGTACGCTCAATAGTATGCCGCTAAAGCCCGGCAATTATAATGTAGAAATTTTTATTGGAAACGACTTTGAAACTTTTGATTATTACGATTCAGGCTTGCAGTTTGAAATTTTAACTCCTGCCGATTACCAGTTTTTATTGCCCGATCAAAGTCAGGGTAGTGTTTTGGTAAAGCAAGAATGGCAATAATGCAAGTAACATTTAATCCCCCAATTGAAATAATAGGATAGGTATGGATAATAAAGATTTACAGTGGACAGGCGAGAGAATGGAGACCCATATATTCGATAGTTCTACATTGGAGCACCTCCATAGGTATGGGCTTTGCTTTGAGTATACAAAAAATAAAACAGTTTTAGATATAGCTTCAGGGGAAGGTTACGGATCTAATCTTTTATCGTACTATGCTACAAAGGTTACCGGTGTCGATATATCATCGGAAACAATTGATAAGGCTCGAAAGAAGTACACCAAGGAAAACCTGGAATTTTTAAATGGTTCAGCAACCAATATCCCACTTCCGTCTGATAGTGTAGATGTTGTTATCAGCTTTGAAACAATAGAACATCATGATGAACACGAAAAGATGATGTTAGAAGTAAAACGTGTATTAAAAACAGATGGGTTGTTAATAATTTCAACACCGGATAAATTAAACTATACCGATATACCTAACACAGTAAATCCTTTTCATGTAAAGGAATTGTATGTTAATGAGTTTGAAGGATTATTGAAGAGCCATTTTAGTAATGTTTCATTGTGCAACCAAAAAATTGTGTATGGTTCATTAATTCACCCAACCAATTTTGAAACCTTTAATTATTTTACGGGGAACTATTCTCAAATAGTTTCAACCAAAAACATAGAGCCACTTTACGTAATTGGTTTTGCATCTGATAACAGTTTTAACAGTCCGCCTATTAGCATATTTGATGGTAGCAGTGCTTTAGAAAATATCTTTAAAAAAATTGCTGACGATATCTCCATAAAATATCAGGAGTCTGCAACTTTTAAGATTGGCAGGATCTTGACATCTCCTTTTAAGTTTATAAAAAGCCTGGTCAAACGTTAGCAGTTCAAGAAATGAATATTAATCTTACCATGGAAGGTTCACTTGGTTTTTGAGAACGTGAGTCATTTTAAAAACGGCCCGCTGGTATCTGTAATGATACCAACTTATAATCAACCCCAGTACATTGCCCAGGCGGTAGAGAGTGCTTTAGCACAGGATTATCCAGCTCTCGAGATAATCGTGTCGGATGATAGCAATAACAAGGACACGCAGCATATTCTCCAACCTTACTTTTCGGACCCACGGTTTGGCTATTATAAAAATGAGACTCAATTAGGGAGAGTAGGTAATTATAGAAAGCTTCTGCATGAGTTAGCAAAAGGTGATTGGGTTGTAATGTTGGATGGAGATGATTACTACATTGACGGTTCTTACGTATCAGAGGCTGTAAAAATCATCCAAAACAATCCGGGTTTAGTTTTAGTGGGCGCAGGTAACAAGGTTTTTTACGAAGCTACCGGCGAGATGGTGATTGGCGAACTGGTGGATAGTGATATGGTGTTTAATGGAAAGAATGTAATAGAAAAGCGTCTTCACCTTCCACATCATCAAACAGATATTTATTTGCGGAGCTTGGCGTGTCAGTTGGATTTTTACAGAGATCCATCAATGGGGTCAGATTCGGAATCGTTGTATAGAATATGTTTACATGGTGACGTGGCATACTTAAATAGAATAGTAGCAGTATGGAGAATTCATGATAGGAATACAACGTTTACTTTGGATATTGATAAGCAGATTAAGGAAATGACCTTTATTGATAGCGTTTACAAATCCGCGATAGAATATATTGATGATAATGTGGCAAAACACTGGCGGATAACAAAATATAAAGAAATGACTTATCAGCTATTAGATATTGCATTCAAGTCGGGAAACAAAATAGCTGTATTAAAAGTGTTATTGCATTTCGGTAAATTTATCGGATTAAAAACAACACTTAGTTATTTTAAAAAACTTGTTTTGGTATAGTACAGAGACCACCATGCATTTCCGAACATTGATAAAATCAATATTACCTCAAAGGTTTGTCAAGAAGATCCAAAACCGAAATAAATCCCGCAGAGAAAATTGGACTGATAACCTGCGGATGGGAAACTCAGTTTTATTAGAGGCTTTTGGGTTAAACATTGTAATGCCGAAACCTGGTAAAACATACCTGAAGATAGGTGACGATACGATGTTGGAATGCCAGGTTTCTTTTGAATCTGGCGAGGGTGAAGTGGTGATTGGCGACCGGGTGTATATAGGACAAAGCAAGCTAATCTGCCGTACCCGTATTGAATTTGAGAATGACATATTTGTTGCCTGGGGCTGTTATTTTTATGATCACGACTCACATTCACTTGATTATCGGGACAGGCAAAAAGATTTGCGGCAACAGGTGAACGATTACAGAAGTGGAAAGTATTTTATTGAAAACAAAGATTGGGATTGCGTGAATACAAAGCCCATCAAAATATGTTCGAACGCCTGGATAGGCATGCACGCAATTATTTTAAAAGGTGTTACAATTGGGGAGGGAGCCATTGTGGGCGCCGGCAGCGTTGTTACCCGTGATGTTGCACCGTGGACAGTGGTTGCGGGAAATCCGGCCAAGGTTGTAAAATCCCTCCCCATTTCAACTTCATGAAACTTTTAATTTTAGGGTCCGAAGGCTTTATAGGAAGTAATTCCGTTAAGTATTTCTCTTCTCTGGGGCACGACGTTTATAAAGCGGATATTGTAATAAAAGAAGAAAAAGGGTACACCATAATAAATCCGGAGCATACAGATTTTTCAGAATTGTTTTTTTTAAACCAATTCGATCTGTGTATCAATGCTACCGGTTCTGCCAACGTCCAGTTTTCTTTTAATAATCCTTCATTGGATTTTAGTTTGAATGTCGCCAACGTCTATCTTTTATTAGATTCCATGCGAAAGCATAATCCTCGCTGCAAATTTATTAATATCTCCAGTGCAGCTGTTTATGGAAATCCTACACAATTACCGGTAGCAGAAGATGCTGAGTTGTTACCATTATCGCCCTATGGATTGCACAAATTATATAGCGAACAAATTTGTAAAGAGTTCTTCTCGCATTTTAAGATCGCCACAAAAAGTCTCCGCATTTTTTCGGCATATGGCGAAGGGCAAACCAAGTTACTTTTTTACGATTTGTATAAGAAAATGGAAAGCGTTGAAAATAAAACGATCTCCTTATTTGGAACCGGAAATGAATCAAGGGATTTTATTCATATCAGTGACATTATGCTTGCGATAGAATGTATTATAAAGCACGACGAATTTGATGGAGAACCTATTAATGTTGGCAGTGGCAATGAATATAAAATTTCTGAAGTGGTTGGTTGTTTTTTGTCTACTTACAACAGCGATTATACAGTAAAGTTTAACGAACAAAAGAAAACCGGCGACCCGCAGAATTGGTGTGCCGATATAAAAAAGCTTAGGTCTTTAGGTTTTTCGGCAGAGGTTAATATAGAAGACGGAATTAAAAGATATGTAGATTGGTTAAAAGGAAAAAAATAGCTTTCATATACTCAACTGATTATAATCAGGCGACCGGTATCGTTATTTATCTTCAGAATCTTGTCCGACACTTTTACGCAATGGATAAGGCAATCCAGCCGGAGCTTGTTATCCTGTACACGCATAATAGTCCTATTCACGAATTAAAAAATATACGGTATCCATTTGCACAATATATACCGGTAGATAAACCATTATCAAATGCGGTTAGAATAGTAAACAGGCTTAGCAGAATAATAATAAAAAGATCATTAATAGAACCAAGAATTCACGCTGATTTTGCATTCCCTGCCCTGGATACCCATTCGCTAAGGAACGTTAAACAACTCATTTTTTGGAAGGAAGACTTTCAGGAGAGTTACTATCCACAATATTTTAATAAGGACGCTTTTAATTTTGTCGAACAATTTTTCACCTCTCTTCAAAGCAATGCAAAAAACATTCTTGTATTAAGTAGCTTCTCGTCTGGCAACGATCTTAAAGAGTTTTACCCGGCGGTTAAGAACAAGGTAAATTATTTACGGTTTGTTTCTTTATTACCTGTTTTAGACGATCAAAAGCTTCCAAGGTTATTGGAGAAGTACAATATTGATTGTCCTTACTTTATTGTGAGTAACCAGTTTTGGCCTCACAAAAATCATAATTTGGTATTGGAAGCAGCTTTAAAGCTCAAAACACTGGGCGAGTCTAAATTTAAAATATTATTTACAGGTAAAACTTCCACTACCAGAAATGAGGAATACTTTCCATCTCTTCAAAATTACATTCGGGAGAATAAAATAGGTGAGCAAATAATAATAACCGGTTTTTTGCCGCGTGACGAACAGTTGCTATTAATGAAGAATTCTGTGGCGGTAATTCAGCCCTCTTTGTTTGAAGGCTGGAGCACTGTAATTGAAGATGCAAAGGCTTTAAACAAATACATTCTGGCTACTAACCTTGAGGTGAACAGGGAACAGGTACAAACCAACATTTCTTTCTTTGAAAAAGATAATGCCAGTAAACTGGCTTTTCTTATGCAGGAATTATTGGAGAATAAATTAGTAACCCAAACCATAGACTACAATAATAATATAAAGGAATTTAGAGCTGAACTTATCGATCTTTTTGAGCTTCAGTCTAATTAATACAGTGAAGATATTATTTGTAGCTATGCCGTTTAGCATTCATACGGCCCGTTGGATTTCTCAATTAAACAATAAAGGTTTTGATATTCACTTATTTTCATCAATGTCCGGACACGACCTTCATGAAACAATAAAGGGAATAACATTTCATGAAAACTTTTACAATACCGCGGGCAAAACAGCTGCATTTAATAATTACGCTTCCCGGCAGTTTGAATCACTTTCGTTTATTAAACATCCTGTATTAAAAACATTGATTAGAAGGAGTGTTAAAATAAGTGGTTGCGAAAAATCGAATGTGCAAGCTCTTCAGTCTGTAATACAAAAGGTGCAGCCAGATATTATTCACTCGCTGGAAATGCAACATGGTGGTTATTTAGTGTCACAAGCAAAAATAAAGTATAGTGGAAATTTCCCCGTATGGTTACATTCCAATTGGGGAATTGATCTTCATTTTTTTGGGCGATTGGAAAAACATCAATTACCTATTCGACAAGCCTTATCTCAAATCGATGTTTTTATTACGGAAGGTGAACGAGATGAAAAACTTGCCCGCAAGTTTGGATATACCGGACCCATTTACACCTTTCCAAGCGTAGGCGGCGGGTTTATTTTTGACCAGTTGCCTCCAACTAAAACATCTTCACGTAAGAAAATTTTGTTGAAAGGTACACAAGACATTGTCAGGAGAGGTTTAGTTGGATTAAGAGCACTGGAACGTTGTATAGACATCTTAGATGAGTATGAGATCATAATGTACAGCTCCAATGAGGTAACCCAGGCGGCAGCAGAATTGTTTTATCATCGAACTAAAAAGAGAATTCATATTCTGGAGGAGGTTTCGCACCCGGAAATGATGAAGCTCAACAAAGAATCTCGCCTTAATATTTGCATAAATATGAGTGATGGCTTACCTAACTCTATGTTGGAAGCAATGATGTCAGGTGCTTTTCCAATTCAATCGGAAACTTCTCTGGCAAGTGAATGGATAACACATGCTCACACAGGAATGATCGTTCCGCCTGAAGATCCAGATGTTATTGAACAAGCCATACGAACTGCTTTAGTTAATGATACATTGGTGGATAATGCGGCGGTGATGAACCACAAACTACTAAGCGATAAACTTGAATATAAAAATATTCAACAAAGAGCGATCGGGATGTATAATCAATGTCAGAAGTCGTCAAATTAATGTCTCTATGATAAATGTTTCCAGGTCATTTTTACCACCTATTGAGGACTATATTGGGTATCTTAAAGGGATATGGGAAAGGGTTCATTTAACAAACCATGGTCCTTTGGTAATTGAGTTGGAGGATAAACTGAAGAATTATTTAGGCGTTAAGCACTTTTTCTTTATAAACAATGGTACAGTGGCGCTGCAACTTGCCATTAAAGCGTTGGATATAAAAAACGAAGTGATTACCACTCCTTTCTCGTACGTGGCTACCACTTCTTCTATTGTTTGGGAGAACGCTACCCCGGTTTTTGTTGACATTGATCCGGATAACTTTACGATTGATTCTTCAAAAATAGAAGAAGCGATTACGACAAAAACTTCAGCTATACTCGCAACCCATGTTTACGGGCTGCCTTGCAATGTTGTTGAAATAAAACGAATAGCAGATAAACACAACTTGCGTGTAATTTATGACGCAGCGCATGCTTTTGGTGTTAACCTGGATGGAACTTCCTTGCTAAATTTTGGAGATATTTCAACGCTCAGCTTTCATGCAACCAAGTTATTTCACACGGTAGAAGGTGGAGGTATTGCCACCAACAACGATGAGATAGCGCATAAGATTTCCTACATGCGCAATTTCGGTCACAAGGGGCAGGAAGAGTTTTGGGGCCTTGGCATCAATGGCAAGAATTCTGAATTTCATGCCGCCATGGGATTGTGTGTTTTTCCAAATATCGGGGACATCCTGAAGAATCGAAAACAATTGTCTGAGGCTTACGATGAGTATTTCAAAGGAGTTGGTTTAAAATTACAACGCCCAAAAATACCCAGGGGGGCCGACTATAACTACGCTTACTACCCCGTAGTTTTTGAAAGTGAAAAACAATTGTTAGTTGTAAAAGATAGCTTGAACGCAGCCTATATTTATCCTCGCCGTTATTTCTATCCATCTCTAAGTAACCTGCCGTATGTTGTAGGGAATACTACTATGCCTGTATCAGAGTCTGTTTCAAAGCGTACCTTATGTCTTCCGCTTTATGATGATTTACCGGTGGAGTCTATCCGTCAGATTTGCAACATTATTTTTGAAGTAATCAAATACCAATAGTGATTGTAGCCGGCGCCGGTGGGCATGCAAAAGAGGTTTTAGGGATTTTTGCCCAGTTAAATTTTTCCGAACAGCTTTATTGTTTTGACGATGTGAATGTTGAGGTAAGCCCTTTACTTTTCCTGGATAAGTTCACAGTCATCAAAACTGAAGACAAGGCAAAGGAGATTTTTAATCTGCAACCCGATTTCGTTTTAGGTGTGGGCAGTCCATCGGCCCGCTTGGCGATGAGTGATAAATTAGTAGCCGCGGGTGGACGGTTAGTTTCAGTAGTTTCACCCTATGCACGTATTGGAACTTATAAATTAGATTTTGGCATCGGGTTAAACATAATGACAGGCGCGATAATAACAGAAGACGTCAGCATCGGTAGGGGCACATTGGTGAACGTAAATGTAGCCGTCCATCACGATTGCCAGATAGGTGAGTTTTGTGAGTTATCGCCGGGGTGCATTGTTTTGGGCAATGTGAAAATTGGCGACTTTTCAAGTATAGGTGCAGGTGCGGTGCTATTACCCGGTATAACTATCGGTAAGTACGTAAAGGTGGGTGCAGGTGCTGTAGTTACAAAAAATGTTAAGGACGGTGAGTGTGTAAAAGGAGTGCCTGCAAAATAGATGGAAGTTTAATGAGAAAAGAGCTCCCGCCGTTTCTAAAATCAATAGCCCGTTTTGTTTATTATAAGGAACAGCGTGCAAAGGTTTTTAGAGAAATAACAATAAGGAAGCAACAGGATGAACTTATAAATGAGTACGACTCAGCCGCAAAAAAAGTGATCGTATTTTTGATCATGGGGGCCGATTGGCAAACGGGAGTTGATAAAATTTCGGGAGGCACTATTTCCATTGTTTCGTTGTGCGAAGAGACCAGGAAGCTAAAAGCTATACATGGTGCCGAGGTGCTGATGTGTACGTTTCCTAACCAGCATTTATTTCTCAAACACTCTCAGTTTAAAAACAGCACTACCGTATTTAGATTTACACAGGTGCGAAACTATTTTAAGAATGCGGAAAGTGTTCTTTTACATGTGCCTGAGTTCCTGTCGCCGCATTTATTGCATAATCTAAAAGAGGCAGATAAAGTTTTTCTTAAAAGTCGTCAGAAAGTTCATCTTAATATTTTGAATCAGAATATTCTGCTGATGCCTTCGGCAGATGAAATTGTGATGCTTAAGAACTTTGCCGGACAATTAACAATTACCACAGCGCATCAGCAATATTCCAATATACATTACCGGCAGCTTTATAACGTTCCGCTACATAAGTTTTCGGTATGGATAAGCCCGGAGAAGTACTATTTTAAACAATTTGAAGAAAAGCAAAACTTAATTATTGTTTCCCCGGATAGCCATCCAAGGAAGGCGGAAGTTCTCTTGCTTCTCCAATCAATACCCAATTTAATAGTACAGGTAATAGAAAATTTAACCTACGAGCAGTATAAGGAAACTATTTCCAATGCCAAGTGGGCTATCACCTTTGGTGAAGGCTTGGATGGATATATACTTGAACCCGTGTTTAGTGGTGCTATTGGGTTCGCTGTTTATAATGAAGATTTTTTTACCGAAGATTTTAAAGACTTAAATGGAATTTACCCCGGCTACAACTTGCTGGTTAAATCCATAAAGAAGGATATGGCAAAGCTCGATAATGCCGCAGATTTCAAAAGTTTTCAAAAGCAACAATTTGAGGTATGTGCCCGTAGCTACAACTACCAAACCTATCAACATAACATCCGGTTGTTTTACGAGGAAAAATACACCTACCCCTAATTGACCGGTGCTGTAAACTTATAGGTTCATTAGAATTTTGTCAGAATAGAATGGAGGCAATTTATCTCCACAATACTTTATTAAAAAAAGAGAAATGATAACATCATTAATAACCGGCGGTGCCGGTTTCATTGGTTCGCACGTAGCAAGGCATTGCTTAAATATGGGTCATCAGGTAATTGTGCTGGACGATTTGAGTGGAGGTTTTGAAGATCACCTGCCGGAAGGTGTCGAATTTATAAGAGGTAGTATAACCGACGCGGCTTTACTGGAAGAAATTTTCAACGCTCACCAGTTAACCTACGTTTATCATTTGGCCGCCTACGCGGCAGAAGGTTTGTCACACTTTATAAGGCGTTTCAATTATAACAATAACCTGATTGGCAGCATTAACCTAATTAATGAGTCGGTAAAGCACAAAATAAAATGCTTTGTTTTTACATCATCAATTGCGGTATATGGTCAGGGGCAGTTACCTATGACGGAAGAAATGACTCCGATACCAGAAGATCCATATGGCATATCGAAATATGCAGTTGAATTGGATTTGAAGGCAGCTCACGAAATGTTTGGATTGAACTCTGTGATTTTCCGCCCACACAATGTGTACGGCGAAAATCAAAATATCGGCGATAAATACAGAAACGTGATCGGTATATTCATGAACCAAATTATGCAACAAAAACCTTTAACCATATTTGGCGACGGTTCGCAAACACGTGCGTTCAGTTATATAGATGATGTTGCTATCCCCATTGCCCAATGTGTTGATATTAACGAGGCATATAACCAGGTTTTTAATATTGGGGCCGATAAGCCTTACACAGTTAAAGAACTGGCAACGGTGGTATGCCATGAGTTTGGGGTAACCGAAGAGATAAGTTTTCTGCAGGCCCGAAATGAAGTGTTGCACGCTTACTCAGATCATGGTAAAGCACATAATATTTTTGGTAAATCTTCGGGCATTTCTCTTGAAGAAGGGATTTCAAAAATGGCCACCTGGGCAAAAGAAGTTGGCGCACGAAAAAGCCAGGAATTTCATAACATAGAAATAAAAGAAAAACTACCCGCTGGCTGGGACATTAAAAAATAAAATACCGGACATGCTATTCTCTATTCTGACAACCTGTTACAACCAGGACAAGACCATTAAAGACACTATTAGTTCCTGCCTAAATCAAACTTTCGACGATTTTGAAATAGTTATTAGTGATGACGGATCATCGGACAATAGCATTGCTGTTATCGAATCTTTTTCTGATCCACGAATTCGCAGTTACCGTCAGAAAAAAAATCTGAGGGAATATCGGAACCGAAATTTTCTGGTTGAAAACGCACGGGGTAAGTATATAATTTTTGTTGATGCAGAAGACTTGCTTTACCCGCATGCACTTGAAGTATTTGCCTATTATGTACAGCAGTTTCCTGAAGTTGGAATGGTTATAACACACGAATGGGATGACCGTTTGATTTACCCCTTAAAACTCAGCCCAAAGGAACTTTACCAGTTTGCTTTTTTAGATAATGGAGCATTCTTTGGCGGCAATTTTACCAACATGCTTTTTAAACGGCAAACTGTAATTGATGCGGGGCTTTTTCCAACTAATGTAAAATCGGGTGATACTTACATGCAGTTCAAACTTGCTTTAACGGAGTCCGCATTGATCATAAATACAGGGTTAGCATGGTGGCGCAGAAGTAGCGGAAATGTTACCGAAAAACTTTCGCCTCAATATTCTGCAAGCGACTATTGCCACCTTGCCAATACAATTAATTATAAGCTGGAAATGCTGAACGATGAAAGTTGCCCTTTGAGTAATAGTGAAATTGAATTGTCTAAAACCAATATGTTTGGCAGTTGTTTACGAATAACCTTCAGTTGGTTGATTAAAGGAAGGTTTAAAAAGATATACTACCTCTATAAAAATTTGGACATCCCATTAAAATATTACCCCGCTTTCTTTAAAAAGTCGAAGCATAATTATTTCAACACCTATAGTGGCGATAATCCAATGAGAACGGTTGTTAAAACAATGCATCCCTCCCTGGCATCCACCGAGTGAAGATTGAATCAGTAGGTAAAACGTTCGTTTTAACCTTCAAATAATTCATTCATCTAGTAATAAAGTCACTTCATAGAATTATGGAGAGAATTTAATTAATAATGCTTAAGTTAATTATTCATTTAAAAGGCTGCATTTGTAATGTGCGGAATAAGTATACTTATCAATAAAAAAAACGAAGCGATTCCAACATCGTTCATGAAAAACATGAATGCTAAAGTTGTACATCGCGGCCCGGATGGTGAGGGTTTTTATTTTGGGGAGAACTTTGCTTTTGGACATAGAAGGCTTTCGGTGATTGATCTTTCTGAAGGCGGGCATCAGCCCATGAAGAGAAACGAGGATTACCTTGTTTTTAATGGAATGATCTATAACTATATTGAGCTTAAAAGTGAACTTGCATCACTGGGTCACCAGTTTGTTTCCACCTCCGATACGGAAGTGTTGTTAGCATCGTGCCAGCAATGGGGTTTAAGCGCTTTTGACAAGTTTAATGGCATGTGGGCTTTTGCATGGTATCGTGCAGCAAGTAATGACATTATTATGTGCCGGGATCGATTTGGTATTAAACCGCTTTACTATACTGTAACCGGAAATACTTTTGCCGCTGCTTCGGAAATTAAGCAGTTTCAAGAGCTGCCCGGATTTAAACCTACCCTCAATAAGCAGTCTACAATTGATTTTTTAACCCACGGCAAACTTAATTACTCCGACAAAACATTTTTTGATGGCGTACATGAATTGAGGGGGGGATATTATTTGCATTACAATCTTGCCACCCACGATACAAAACTTTGCCAGTGGTATGATTTAGCGAAGGTTGCAGTTCCGCATAAAATAAAGATGGAGGAAGCTGTTTTGAAATTGAGAGAGATAATGTTGGACAGTATTAAAATTAGAATGCGCTCAGATGTAAAAGTTGGCAGTTGCTTGTCGGGGGGCATAGATAGCAGTGCCATGATTTCCTATTTGCACGCTAACAATCTCACAACCCCCTATTTCACCACGGTAACCAGTTGTTTCGATAACAAACGATACGATGAGCAGGAGTTTAGTGATGTAGTAACCGATCATACAGGCTTTAAATCAATTAAAGTGTTTCCAAACCTACAGGAGATGTTTGATGAAAAACAACTTGATGAAATGATCTGGTTTCACGACCAGCCTTTCAGCGGTGCGTCACACTTTTCCGAATTTGCCGTATTCAAAATAGCCGGTCGAAATAACCTCACCGTTATGTTAGACGGACAAGGTGCAGATGAATATTTTTGCGGTTACAATGAATTTTTTATCGAGCATTTGCAAGAGCTCCTACAAACGGGTAACTATGGCGAACTTGTTGAAAATATTCGTTGCAAATACCGGCATCAAAAACCCACAGGTATTCATTTTATAAAAAATTATTTTCAAACAACCATTGCATATCCTTTTATCAGTAAAGCAAAAGCTTTTACAAGGATGAATAAATTTAAATGGCTTAGCAACGAATGGTGTAAGCTGGCTGATGTAAAATGGCAACCTATGCGTGGTGTTCGAAATCTTTCGTTAAACCAAATGGTTTTCTCCAGCCTGCCAATGCAACTTCATTCCGAAGACAGAAACTCAATGCGCTTTTCCATCGAAACCCGGCTGCCATACCTCGACCACAGGTTAGTGGAATTTGTGATTGGCTTACCCGCAACATTTAAGATTAAAAAAGGATTTTCAAAGTATATACTTCGCGAGGCAATTACCGAATTACCCGAGAAGATAAAAAACCGTACAACTAAAATGGGTTTTGAAGCGCCAGATGAACCCTGGATACGACAGAACAAAGAAAGGGTAAGAAGGGAACTGATAAAGGCGGTGGAAACAACCGATATTTTTTCGCACCACTTGGTTGAGCGCTTTGATAAATTCATAAACTATAAACTTGGGTATGAACCAATTTATTTTAGGGCGATGGCTTTAACCCGGTTTATAAACTTATCTAAAATGCAGGCGAAGTTGGTAACCATGTCAAATATCCTGAACCTGGATGTTAGCTATAGTTGATTATGGCGTAGGAAACCTTTCCTCCATAAAAAACATGCTGGATAGGTTGGGTGTTGAAAGTACCGTATCGTGCAACGAAAAAGATATTGTTGAAGCCGATAAAATTATACTTCCGGGCATTGGTGCTTTTGACAACTGTATACAACAGTTGCACAATTCAGGTTTGATAGATATTCTTTCACAAAAAATTTTGACTAACAGAACTCCTTTACTGGGTATATGTGTAGGTATGCAATTGCTGCTACAAAAAAGCGATGAAGGTGTATCTGCAGGTTTAGGCTGGATAAAAGGGGTCGTAAAAAAATTTAATTTCTCGCACGAGAGTACACTGAGAATTCCCCATATGGGTTGGTCGGAAATTGAGGAAGGGAAACCTTCCAGGTTGCTTGCGAATTTGCCATCAGGCGCTCGTTTTTATTTCGTGCACTCGTATTATGTGTTGTTACAAAGCGAAGGCGACGAACTGGCATCTGCTTTTTACGGGCATAACTTTACAGCAGCTTTTGAAAGAGAAAATATCATGGGAGTTCAATTCCACCCTGAGAAAAGCCATCGCTTTGGAATGCAACTTCTATCAAATTTTGTAAACAACTATTGATGAGACGGGTCCGGATTATACCCACCTTACTGTTGCGAAACAACAGGTTAATAAAAACAGCCCGGTTTCAAAATCCCACATACATCGGCGACCCTATTAACGCCGTTCGTATTTATAATGAGAAGGAAGTTGACGAGATCATATTACTGGATATTGCGGCAACAAAGGAAGAACGCTCACCTGATTTTGTGGCCATTAAAGCGATCGCCTCAGAAGCATTTATGCCTGCTGGCTATGGTGGAGGTATCGGTAAATTAGATGATATTCTCAGGGTGATTTCTTCTGGTTTCGAAAAGGTAATACTGAATACCGCAGCATATTATAATCCTGGTTTAATAAGTGAAGGTGCCAACGCAATTGGTAGCCAAAGCATAGTTGTATCTATTGATGTAAAGAAGAATTTTTTTGGTAAATACCGTGTGTACGTTGGCTGCGGAAAAAATAATACGGGTGAAGATGTGGTTGTGTATGCAAAAAGAATGGAAGATGCAGGTGCTGGCGAAATTATACTCAACTCCATTAATAGGGATGGTACTTTAACCGGTTACGATTTAGAATTGATTTCAAACGTTTCTTCAAAAATAAAGGTGCCTTTAGTTGTACTGGGGGGTGCGGCAAAAATTGCTGATTTTAAAAATGCAATTCACCATGGTGCTTCTGCGGTGGCCGCTGGTAGTATGTTTGTATATAAAACGAGTAGCAAGGGCATACTTATTTCTTATCCTCCACAACATCAATTACACGAAGAACTTTTTGCAACCTTATAATGGTATTGTCCAAACACCATAAAGATTACCGTCAGTGTTCGTTAACTGTAATGGATAATATTGCCGATAACGATATAGTTTTTGACAACGACGGTATATGTAACTATTACTATGATTACAGGAATGCAGTGGCAGAAAATGTTTTCCAGGGTGATGATGGACGGCAACGCTTGAATTTAATTGTTGACCGCATAAAAAGTAAAGGCAGAAATAAAAAATACGATTGTATAATTGGATTAAGTGGCGGAGTCGACAGTTCGTATGTTGCACTTTTAGTTAGTGAGTTTGGCTTGAGGCCGCTGGCAGTACATTTTGACAATGGATGGAATTCCGAACTGGCACTTAATAACATTGAAAGTATTGTTACAAAACTCAACTTCGATTTACATACACTCGTGGTTGATTGGGAAGAATTTAAAGACATACAATTGTCCTATTTAAAAGCTTCTGTGGTAGATATTGAAGCCGTTACCGATCATGCCATTTTTGCCACCGTGTTTAAGCTGGCGAAGAAATATAAAATCAACTTTATTTTAAGCGGTACCAATGTTCTTACTGAGCACATCATGCCGCCATCGTGGAATTACAAGAAAATGGACTATGCTAATTTAAGAGATATTCATAAGCAGTTTGGTAAGCAACCAATGCGGTCCTATCCTGTTATTGATTTTAAAAAACATATTTACTATTCAGCCTTTCTACGGTTAAATCCAATCTCTATTTTAAACTACGTGCCATACGTTAAGAAAGAGGTAGTTGAAGTTTTGAAACTAAAATTGGGGTGGCGGGATTATGGTGGTAAACACTATGAGTCGGTATTCACAAAGTTTTACCAGGCTTATATCTTGCCCGAAAAATTTCATATTGATAAAAGGAAAGCCCATTTATCTAACCTGATCTGTTCGCTTCAATTAACCCGGGCCGAAGCGTTGGAAGAATTGGAAAAACCACTGTACTTACCAAAGCAGTTGGAGACCGACAAGCAGTATGTGCTGAAGAAACTTGGGTTGACAAATGGCGAGTTTGAAAACCTGATGAATTTGCCGGTGCGTAAGCATGAATATTTTAAAACAGACACAAGGTTGAAAGCAAAATACATGACATTTTTAACCCGGACCCATAAGTTGCGGAGGGTATTCTCTTAAAATGAATACCAATGAGGAATTTGTTTTTTACGATCAAACCATTCTGCTTATTTCGCCGCAGGCATGGGGAAAAATGTTTGTTAACAAGCATCATTATGCCGTAGAGTTGGCAGCAAGGGGTAACCTGGTATATTTTTTAAATCCGCCCGATAATATTCATTGGTCGTGGAGAAGCAGGCGGCGTAGGATTGTGATAAAATCCACTTCTTATAAAAACGTTCACCTGGTAGAGCACCAACTTTTTTTCCCATACATACTAAAGTTTCATGCGCGTAATTTGTTTGATGTGTTGATGAAGCGCCATTTGAGAGGGCTGGAGTCCCTCATTGAGAAAAAGATAGATATTGTTTGGTCGTTCGATCACGGTAATATCTCACCACTGAATTATTTCCGGCATGTATTTAAAATATTTCATCCTGTTGATTTGGCTAAAAAAGTGGAAGCACTCAAGGCAGCTGAATCAGCAAACCTTGTTTTATCTGTAGCAGATGAAATTTTGGAACAGTATGAAGATTGTAAAACGCCGAAGCACTTAATTCGTCATGGTGTTGCAGATGCATTTTTACAGGGCGAACCGGCGCATATAAACAAACAAACCATACAGGTAGGTTTGGCTGGCAACTGGCTCGAACTCGATCTAGATTTCACCTGTCTCTTAAAGATAATTACCCGCCACCCGAACCTCACTTTTAACTTCTATGGATCCTATTATCTGGAGGAATCGAATTTGGGTAAATACAGGGAAAGTGAAGAGTACATCCATTTTACAAATGCATTGGGTCCGCTAAAAAATGTGCTGCTTCACGGTGCATTGTTTTATACGGAACTGGCAATTCAATATAAAAATATGGATGCGTTCCTTATTTGCTACAACCTGAAAAAGGATCAAAGCAAGGGAACCAATTATCATAAAATTATGGAGTTTCTAGGTACCGGCAGGGTGGTGATTGCTAATAATATTTCGGCTTACAAAAATAATCCCGAACTGGTACAAATGGTGCAGGAGAGAGACCATAATGAAAGTTTGCCTGACTTATTCGATAAAGTGGTAAACAACCTCAGCCACTACAACAGCGAACACCTGGTGCATACCAGGAAGGAATTTGCAAAAGATAATACCTATCAAAAGCAAATTGAAAGGATTGAAAAATTAGTTCGCCAGGCTGGTTAAAAAATAGTAAAGAAATCATATGAAAATTTTAGTTACCGGCTCCTGCGGTTTAATTGGCTCCGAAGTATGTGTGTATTTTGCTGAACAGGGTCATACAATCTATGGGGTCGACAATAATCAGCGTGCTATCTTTTTTGGACCGCAGGGTGACACAAGTTGGAATCAACAACGTCTGCAGGAAAGTTTGAAAAACTATAAACACCTCACTATCGACATTCGCGACAGGCAGGGCGTGCTGGATATGATTGAGCAGGTTCGCCCGGATGCCATTGTACATACCGCGGCACAACCCAGTCACGACCGGGCTGCGGCTATTCCCTTTGAAGACTTTGATACCAACGCGGTAGGTACCCACAATTTATTGGAAGCAGTACGCAGGTTTTGCCCTGAAACGCCTTTCGTTCACATGTCGACCAATAAAGTATATGGCGATGCACCCAACAGTATTGATTTAATTGAAAAAGAAACGCGTTGGGACTATGCTGATAGCAAATATGAGCAAGGCATACCGGAAACGTTCACTATCGATCAATCAAAACACTCCCTTTTTGGCGCATCAAAAGTTGCTGCTGATATAATGGTTCAGGAGTATGGTAGGTATTTTAATATTCCCACCTGTTGTTTGCGTGGCGGTTGTCTTACTGGTCCAAACCATTCGGGCGTTGAACTGCACGGCTTTTTAAGCTACCTCATAAAATGTAATCTTGAGCACAAAGAGTATAAGATTTTTGGCTACAAAGGCAAGCAGGTAAGGGATAATATCCATTCGCTGGATGTTGCGCTTTTTATAGACAACTTTTTAAAAGCGCCACGTATTGCGGAAGTATACAACCTTGGTGGCGGTAAAGAAAACTCGTGCAGCATATTGGAAGCTTTCTCCATTGTTGAAAGCATAACCGGCATTCCGCAGATGTATGCTTATGTGGAAGACAATCGTATTGGCGATCACATTTGCTACTATAGTGATCTGCGTAAAATGAAAGAACATTACCCCACATGGGATATCACCAAAAACCTGCAAGTAACTTTTGAAGAGATTGTTGCGAGTTGGCAATCACGATTAAAGAATTAGTATGAAGATTTTAATAACCGGCGGTTGTGGTTTTGTGGGTTCCTCCTTGTGTATTTATTTCAAACACAAATATCCAGCCTATTCTATTGTTGCTTTGGACAATTTAAAGCGTAAAGGATCACATTTGAATCTGGATCGTTTAAATGAAGCAGGCATAGCGTTCGTACATGGTGATATCAGGAATAAAGAGGATTTTGATCCTATAGGCAAAATAGATATAGTAATTGATGCATCCGCCGAACCCTCGGTATTAGCGGGTTTAAACGGCGATCCAGATTATCTCATTAATACCAACCTGAACGGCACAATCAATTGCCTGTCATACACGAAAAAGCATAATGCTGCCTTTATTTTTCTGTCGACAAGCCGAGTATATCCCATTGAGGCCATTGAGAATGCGAGCTATGAAGAGGACGAGACACGCTTCAAATTCGCCGGTAAGCAGGCAGTGAAAGGACTATCGGCTAAAGGCATTGATGAAGAGTTTTCAACCGTTGGTTACCGCTCTTTTTATGGTGCAACCAAGTTAGCATCCGAACTTATTATACAGGAGTACAACCAGTTTTATGGATTGAAATCTGTTATTAACCGGTGCGGTGTTCTTACCGGTCCCTGGCAAATGGGTAAGGCAGACCAGGGCGTTGTTGTTTTATGGGTTGCACGTCATTTCTGGAAAAAAAACCTGAGTTATATAGGATATGGTGGAGAGGGAAAACAAGCCCGCGATATACTGCATATAAAAGATCTTTTTGAATTGATAGATTACCAGGTGCACAACATCGATAAGGTGAACGGGGAATTATTTAACGTGGGCGGCGGTAATGATGTAAGTGTTTCCTTACAGGAGCTCACAAGCATGTGTGAGGAGGTAACAGGTAATAGTATTCAGATTGAAAAAATAAAAGAGAACAGAACGGCGGACGTCCGTATGTATGTTACAGATAACACAAAAGTAACTGCAATGACTGGCTGGCAGCCTACCACGAGCGCAAAACAAATTATTGAAGAGATTTATGAATGGCTGCAAGAAAATGAGACCAGCCTCAAAAGTATTTTAAGTTAATGATGGCTAATCAAAAGCATGTTGTTTTACGCAACCAATGGATAAATGGCTGGGAGTATGGAATAGTACGATCTTTTGAAGATACCATTGCACGAATGACCGGAGCCGAAGTTATTACGTATCCTGAAAGGCATTTGCCGCCATCTATCATTAGCAGGGTAGGGCATGGAATGAATAAAAGTAAGTTCAGAACCTATTTGCCTAAAGCCTCCTTTGCGCCGGAAGCAGATATTTTGTGGGCTGTATTGATGGGTCCGGAAAATTTTGAACTAGATCTTTATAAAGGTTGGCAGACAAGCGCAAAAAAAAAGGTGGTGTATTTATGCGATACGCTGCCAATGCAAATGGAAACCATTCAGCGTTTATTTTCTAACAACGATTTTGATATTTGCATAACCGCTTTTGAGGAAGCGGTACCTCACCTGGAAAAAGCAACTAATCGTAAATGGTTTGGACTGGTACAGGCTGCTCCGAAGGATTTGTTTGTTCCTACACCGTTTAAAGAACGGACTATTCACTTCTCTAATTACGGTCGCCGGTTTCCTGTTTTTCATGAAGCGCTTATCAATTTTTGCGCTAAAAACAACCTGTATTACGACTATACAACGCACGATGGTAAACACCCTACTGCACCGGCTAAAGAGTTATATAAACAATATGCCTGGCATGTTTCCCACAGCTTATTCAATGTATCGTGGCCTGTTGAAATGACAAGTCCTGACAGGGCCGGCTACTTGCGACCAATTACACCACGGTGGTTTGAAGCTGGCTTAAGCGGCTGCATCATTATTGGTAAAGGACCGGAAAACAATAAGTTTCACGAGGAGCTTTGCGACGGGATTGTTGAAGAAATAAATCCCTTTGAAAATATTGAACAGATATATAACCGTTTAGATTTTTTATGGAGTAAGCGGGAAGAACTTTTTAATAAAAGCCAGCAGATGAGAGAGGCTAATATGGAGCGATGGAGTTGGGAAGCAAGGGTTAACGAGATTTTGGGACTGTTAATTTGATACAGGTTCTCCTCATTCCAAAGCCCTTATAATTTGTATTGATTTATTGATATGATTGATTTAAGCAACGAGTTGATAATGGACGATGTGGAAAAGGGAAAAAAAATGCGTGTGGCAATTATTGTTTCACATCCTATTCAACATTTTTGCCCGCAGTATGCAAGTTTTAGCCGGGTAGAGGGTATTAATATCAAAGCTTTTTTTGCTTCTGCACAGGGTTTAAAAAAATACATTGACCCTTCCTTCAAACAGGAGATCAGTTGGGATAATCTTCGCTTAGAAGAATTTGATCACGTTTTTATGAATGGCGACGCCGTTATTGCTGCTGATAAAAACATTGATGCAATAACTGTTGAAAAGGAACTCAGTTTGTTTAAACCGGATGTAGTGATCATCTATGGTTATTTTCAAAAGCTGCAAAGGCGTGTTCATAAATGGGCGTATAAAAATGGAGTTGATATCGCTTATATATCGGATAGTGAATTGCGACACCAGCGAAGTTTTATTAAACGAACGTTGATGAAATTTCTGGTACAAAAATATTTCTCCCGTATAAGTTATTTTCTATCGGTTGGTGATGCAAACGAACAGTTTTATTTACATCATGGGGTAGATAAAAAACAAATTATCCGGATGCATTTTCCAATTGATATCGAACAGTATAAAATTGCCTATCAAAAGAGGGATTTGTTGGGGAAGAACATTCGGGAAAAATACGCTATACCCGAACACGAAACGGTTGTTTCGGTAGTAGGTAAACTCGTAACATGGAAAAACCAGGACCATATTATCAAAGCAATGCAGCTGCTGGAAACGGAAGGAATAAAGGTGCATTTGTTTATTATTGGCTCAGGCGATATGGAGGATGTTTGGAAGAAAGATGCATTAAAGCTAAATACCAGTAAGGTTTATTTTACCGGCTTCGTATCTCCAGCAGAACTTCCTGCTTTTTATGCTGCGTCGGATATATACATACACCCTGCTTCGGTTGAGCCACATTCCATTGCTGTTAGCGAAGCTATTTATATGGGTTGTGCAATAATAATAAGTGATACCTGTGGAAGTTATGGTGAAAACGACGATGTTCAGAAAGGGAAAAATGGATTTGTTTATCGTTTCGGAAATATTAATGATTTAAAAGGTAAAATGAAAACGTTGATTACAACTCCGCAACTACGAAATCAAATGGGTAGTTATTCCCATTCAATTTCTGAAAAATACCAGTACAGGGCACACCGGCAATCGTTAATAGAACTGGTTCAGCATAAGAAAATAAGCGTTGAACCAAACGGAAAATAAGGAAGAGGCGAACAGAAATACAATTAAAAAAGCGAGCTTGAAGATCTTTAAGGCAATTATATACACAATACTGTGTAATAGGTTTACAGGCTGGTTAATATTAACCGTCTTTAAAAAGCATATACCGGATATACGCTCAAAAAATTATTCGTTTGTTGTAAGTAATCCTTCAGCGCAACGAAAAACAATTGCGTCTATATTCTTCGGGTTTTATGAGAGGGGTGAAACAAGATTTATTAATAAGTATCTAAATCCAAACCTCGATGTAATTGAGTTGGGTTGCAGTCTTGGCATTGTTTCCAGCCACCTTATTCATAAACTTCAAAATGGTTCGCAACTAATATTAATTGAGCCAAACCCTTATTTACAGCAAACAATAAAAGAGAACGTCTCAAAACATAATCCAAACAACATACGCTTCCAGCTTTTAAATTATGCAGTAGGTTATGGTAGCAAAAATGTACGTTTAAATATTACGAATGACAGCACTGCCAGTAAAATTGTGAACGATGATTTTAATGTAGGTAAATCAATCATGGTAGAAACTATTTCATTAAACTCTGTTGTAAACAAATTCAAATTGAGCGATTATGCACTTGTTTGTGATATTGAGGGATCTGAAATAGAATGGATTTTGAATGAAGGAGAGAGCCTTAAAAATTGCAGGCAACTTTTAATAGAATTGCATGCCGTAAATTATGGAAGGCATTATACTGTAAATGAAATTAAAGACATCATAGTTCAGAAACATAATTTCAAGTTGGTGGACTGGAAAGGTCCTGTGTGTTATTTTGAAAAATAGCTGGCATAACCGCACACCCGGAAATTGGTGTTTATAAAGTATGCGTTTATTGATAGTGGGTTCTGATAATGTTGCCGGAATTGAAAAGTTTTTTGTAAAGTATATTGAAGAGGAAGGTGTCACCGTTTCCTTTTTCTCGGCCCAGAATTTATTTTACGATTTTTACTTTAAAAGTATCATTCACAAAGCTGTTTACCGCGCCGGCATGTCAACAATTCATAAAACCATCAGCGGTGAGTTTAAAAAAGCGGTTGTTGAATTTAAGCCCGATGTTATTTGGGTGTTTAAAGGAATGGAAATGACACCCAAAACTTTGCAGTGGGCAAGGGATTTGGGCGTGAAGCTGGTAAATTATAACCCTGATAATCCTTTTATATTTTCGGGGAAGGGTAGTGGTAATAAAAATATTACAGACTCTGTTTCTCTGTACGACCTTCATTTAACCTATAACCTCAGCGTAAAGGAAAGGATCGAAAACGAGTTTAAATTACCGGTAAGTTTCCTACCTTTTGGTTTTGATTTAGACGAAAATTTATACCGGGAATGTGCCGCACAGCAGGAGATACTGAAGGTTTGTTTTTTAGGGAATCCAGATGCCCAGCGCGCCTCGTTTATAAAAAGCCTTGCAGATGCAAATGTTCAGATTGATGTTTTTGGCGGTAAGTGGCAAAGGCAATTAAAGCACCCGAATATCACCTTGTACGATCCCGTATATTCCGACGATTTTTGGAAAACGCTTAGAAGATACCGGGTTCAATTAAACGTGATGCGTTTGCATAACCCGGACTCGCACAATATGAGAACTTTTGAAATACCCGGAGTTGGCGGCATTATGCTTGCCCCTGATACGCCTGAACACAGAATGTTTTTTACTGAAGGCGAAGAAATTTTTTTATATTATGATTTGAATTCCTGTATTGATGCAATTAACAGGATACTAAACCTTAATGTTACCGAAGCAAATAAGTTACGTGATAGGGCAAGGAATAAATCATTGCAAAACGGCTACACCTATAAGGAGAGGTCGAGGCAGGCATTGCAGGCTATAAGTAAAACTTTAAACCTTAATGATTAAAGAGTTCAAGGTTGGAATTATTGGTGCTGGTAAAATAGTTGAGAACAGCCATTTACCGGTGTTAAAAAATATGCCCGGCATTTCGGTGGAGTGGTTATACGATCATAATACAGAAAGATGTCAGCTACTTTCTACAATGTATAGTGTACCAACAATAACCGACTGGCAGACTGGAATGCAAAATATTGACTTGTGCCTTATAACAATTCCCTATGGAGTAAGGCTGCCATATTTGGATGTTGCAGCGTCGTTACAAAAATTTGTGTATGTAGAAAAACCATTCGCTTTGTCTGTAAAAGAGCACATGGAATTGACCAATAAATTCCTTGCGTATGAGCTTGCTATTGGCTTTCAACGGAGGGTGTATAAAATTGTCTATGAATTAAGGCAACTAATTAAAAGCAACATTTTAGGCCAATTGAAAAGTATTGATTTTGTGCAGGGATATTTTAGTTTAAAGGGCGGAGGTGGCTATCTGGGCAATGCCGAATTGTCTGGCGGGGGAATAATTGTTGAAAGTGCCATCCATTCGTTAGACCAGATATTATTGATAACTGATGCGACTGACGTTGTAGTGGAGAGTGCAACCTGCATACAGGAAAATGGAATTGATTATGAATCAAAAATTAAATCAATAATAACCACACCGTACGGAAACATTACGGTAACCTCTTTTGTATCAACCCTTCAAAACTTAGGCAATACCCTTACGTTACGCTTTCAAAATGGTAATGTTCAATGCCAGCTTTCGGCAGACGCAGTAATCAACATTATAGCTGCCAACGACGAAACCGCCCGGTTTGATTGCGTTGCATTAGATAATCAAAACGGCGAAAAATTCGCTTCGGAGATCATCGACTCGTTTTATATTTTTTGGGAGAAATTTTTATATGCTTTGAATAAAAAAAAAGACAATATAACATCTGCCAACAACAGCCTGTTAACTACAAAATGGATAGAAAGAATTTATGAAAGGTTCAGGTAGTAACTTAAATATCGCAATATTTGGCGCCAGCAGCCAGGTAGGTAGCTCTCTTGCTTTCTACCTGAAAAATTTTACGCAACACCAGGTAACCTGTTTCATTCGTTCATCCTATAGTTCAGTCTTTTTTGATATTTGTGGAATTAAAACGATCACTACCGATTTAAAGAATACAGAGGATCTGAAGAATATTCTTAAAGACCAGGATCTTGTGCTCGATTTCACTTATCCTACCGGGCAGATTTATGAAATATCCCGCAGTATAAAAGAAAACATTGAAAGGATTATAAAAGCAATGCCTGCAACGGCGGTATATGTATACATGAGCAGTATTCATGCACTGTGTATTCCACCGGAAAATAAAATGGTTCGCCGTTATATCTTACCATGGACTTCGTACGGATACATAAAAAAACAAGCGGAAAAACAAGTTGTTGCTTTAGGTAAAATTTACCAGGTTAAAACCTACAACTTTCGCCTTGGGCAAATTCATGGATTTTTGCAATCGGTGAACGAATCTTTCAGAGAAAAATTAGCGGCCGTTCCGGTAGCGTACCTGGATAGCAAGGCAGGTGATCCGCTTAATATTTTGTTTATCTCTTCATTAGGCGACGCTATTGTAAAATGTGGCTATGGGGAGTTGTCGCACAACCTCTACACCCTGATAGCTTATCCGCAATGGCAAGTGTCAGAATTGTACGATTACTATAAAAAGTTTTTCTCGCTGGATACAAACATTGTCTATTCTCCGCGGACTCCAGCCAGAACCAATTCGATAAGATCACTCGTTGTAAACAAAGTGAAAAGATATCGCCCCTTAATTGAAAGTTATGTTTTGCTGAAGTTTCCCGATCTTTCTTTAAAGTTGAAGGGGAAATATAGAGTGGGAGAAGTAAGTAAAATCAATGCACCCAAACAAATTGAATATTTGGATATAAATTATATTGGCTTACCTCCTACCGAGATAATTATGGATTTGGACTGCAGTTTTGAGTCCGTTTATATCAAAGAAAAGCTTATGCAGGAAACCTATTTAAAACTGTTAAGGGAGAAATCGAGATGAACCCCCAATTATCGGTAGTTATTCCAACTTACAAGCGAACCGACAGCCTTGAACGTCTATTAGATCGGTTAGCAAGCCAGGTAGGAGTTGAGTTAGACATAATAGTGGTTGATCAAAATGGTCCGTCTTTTTTTGCCGGGTCACTTCTCCAAAAGCTGGGGCGCATCAATCATCTTCAATCGATTGCTCCAAACGCTTCGTTAGCCAGAAACGTGGGCTTTTTGCAAGCCAAATTTTCCCACGTACTTTTTATTGATGATGACCTTGTGCCTGAACCCGACTTTTGTTGGAAGGGATTGCAAATATTTGCCGGTCATCCTTTGATAAAATGTTTTGTTCCACTCGTTTTTCCCGAAGGGGGTAGAGCTGAATGGATAAATTTTATGCGTAACAAGCGCATTGCATATTACCCGGGCGACAACAATATTTTTGCAATTTCCGATAGCATAAGCGCGGCAGTTTTTTTTGAAAAGGAATATTTTAAGTTAAGTGGAGGTTTTGATATTTACCTGTTCGACTTTGCTAAAGCTGCAGAAGATAAAGAGCTGTTTTTACGCATGTTAAAAAAGGATATGACCTTATGGTATGTACCTTATGTGGAAATTTTTCACGACGAAGGAATTGATGGTGGTTGTGAAATGCGTACGGTGGGTTATTGGGCTACCCGAAAGAAAAACCTGCGGGCAATGGCTTTTCACAACCGTGTTCATAGTGTTACACCTGGTATATTATCAATAAAAAGTATTTTCAATATAGCCCGGTCTGCTTTTCTTAATAAAAAAGCGATATCGTCTGGCATATCAAACCTTCTTCGCGAGGTGTCGCTGATGCGCCAGTCAATAAAAGAGAGCAAGCAATATTTTGAGCAGTATAAAGAAAAGTATAGCAAGACGTTTGCTGTCTTTATTAAAAAAACGTAGGAAATTTGTGACCCGGTTTTCCAGTAGCAATTATCGTTTAGCAGCATGAAGTTTATTGAAATTTTAAAGAAGTCGTCTCTTGCAGCCCTTGTAATAGTAGTGGTCATCAAGTTTCTTTTCTCCTCGTATAGTTTAGTAGGCTTGGTTGCCTTGTTTATTTTTATTCAGCAACTCGTGGCATTATTACTTCAGTTAGGCGAGTGGATACCATACCGTGCATTGTTTGGTGTAATGATGTGTTTGCAAATGCTGTTGGGGCCTTCAATGGTTTTTAACGGATTGGAAGAGTTTCAGGTGTATAAAATGAAAGTGACCGAAACTGAATATTTTTATTACGTGTTGCCTGCCGTTATTTGTTTCCTGTTTGGACTGTATGTTAAAGGCAAACAGGAGGGAGAGCAAATGGATCATGTAAAGGTTGAAAAAAGTTTAATCAAGCATAGAAATGCTCCCTTCATCCTAATTGCCCTGGGAATGGTTCCTTCAATAATTTCTTCAGTAAGTGGAAGCTTAAACTTTGTAATGTATTTGTTTACGATGTTCAAGTTTGTTGGATTATTTCTGATACTTATTGGCGACTATAAATTTAAGTTTGCCTGGTTGGGCGGTATTGTAGCGGTGGAAATTGGGCTGGCTTTAAAGTTCGGTCTCTTTCACGACCTGTTGATTTATATGATCTTGATAGGTTCCGTAGTTTGTTTGCGATATAAATTTAGCCTGGCGGTTAAAGTTTCAGCATTTGTTTTGTTTTGTATGCTTGCAATTTTTATCCAGTCCATCAAACAAACCTATCGTTCTATAACCTGGGAAGGCTGGGGCGATTCGAATATTGAGACCTTACAGGAAGCCAGCAGGCAATCTCAGGAAACGTCTGGAAGCTTTTTTTCTCTTGAGAATATGGCACCGCAGGTAACCCGTATTAACCAAGGTTGGATTGTAGCTTCCATAATGGATAATGTACCCAGTAAGGAACCGTTTGCAAATGGCGAAACTATTGGCAAATACCTGGAAGCCGCTTTATTACCCAGGTTTTTAGCGCCTAATAAATTGGAAGCCGGCGATATCGAAATCTTTATACGATATTCCGGCATTATGCTTAGCCAGGGTACTTCTATGGGTTTAAGTTCAGTAGGCGATGCATATGCTAATTATGGAATATTTGGTGGATGGGTGTTTATGTTTCTATATGGATTACTGTTCAATCTTACCCTTAAAATAATTGGTCGTCAATCTAAAAAGTATCCTACCCTTATTTTGTTTTCTGCCATCATATTTGTTTACCCAATACGACCCGATTGTGAGCTGCAAACCATCCTCGGACATTTATTTAAAGCTTCGTTTTTGATCTTTGTTATGTTTCGTATTTATGGTAAATATTTAAAGTACGATGAAGAAGATGAGGAAACGGTGACACAGGAGGTAATGGCTTAATGCGGATACTGATTTTGGTTGATTGGTTTATACCGGGCTATAAAGGTGGCGGACCTATTCAATCGTCTGCTAATATCGCTTTCGCTTTAAAAGACAAGTACGAAATATATGTACTTACAACCGATACCGATCATGGCGAAACTCTTCCTTACCCTGGTATTGTTGCCAATAAATGGACGAATGATCTTCATCCGAAACTGAATGTGTTTTATGCAAAAAAAGCATCGCTAACGGTAAAGCAATTAAGGCATCAAATAAAAGCGATTGACCCTGATTATATCTACCTTAATCATTTGTTCAGTCCAAAATTTGTGGTCTTTCCTATTTGGTTGAAATTTTTAGGTCGGCTAAAAAATAAAATTGTGGTTTGCCCCAGGGGTGCATTATACGATAGCGCTTTATCGGTAAAGTGGTATAAAAAAAAACCTTTCCTTCTGCTTTTTAAAAAACTCAGGATAAACAGGATGGTTACTTTTCATGCTACCAACGAAAGAGAGAAAGAGGCTATCGAAAAATTTTTTCCCGGAAGCAACATACATATTGCAGACAATCTTCCTAAAACAATTCAGCTTCCATTTGCCAGCACAGCTAAAACAGTGGGAAGCTTGCGTTGCATTTTCGTTGCGCGAATTTTTCCAATTAAAAATTTATCGTTTTTGTTACAGGCGCTTTCCGGTGTAAAAGGTAATGTAGAATTGAACGTTGTGGGTCCGGTGGAGGATGCCGATTATTGGAACGAATGCCAGCAACTCATAAACAAATTGCCGTATAATATTGTTGTAAACTATATGGGAGGAATTGAAAATGCAAAATTACCTGCACTAATTAATCAGCACCATTTATTTGCTTTGCCAACAACAGGTGAAAACTTTGGACATTCAATTTTTGAAGCCTTTTTAACCGGGAGACCGGTGTTGATAAGCGATCAAACTCCCTGGCTGAATTTGACTGAAAAAAAAATAGGTTGGGACTTGCCCCTACAAATAACAGGGCCTTTTACGTTGGCAATTGAAACCGCCTGCAACTGGGATCAGCATACGTTTAATGAGTGGGCTACTGCATCGTGGAGCTACGCCAACAGGTTTATTAATAATCCATCTCTGCATAAAAGTTACTTCGAACTGTTTGCATGACACCACTACAGGTTGATAACTCCATATATAAAGTCACTATTGAGATTGGTGCGTCGCGGCTTAAGCAGGTATCATGGTACTATATCAACATCTTCTTTTTTAAGAGCAGTGTATTTGCTTTGTCGGCGTTAAAAATATTGCTGCTTCGTTTGTTTGGTGCCAGGCTGGGCAAAGGAGTGGTTATAAAACCAGGCGTAAATATCAAATACCCGTGGAAGTTGCAAATGGGTGAACATTGCTGGATTGGTGAAGGGGTGTGGATCGATAACCTGTCGGATGTAACCATCGGCAACAGTGTTACATTATCACAAGGTGCTTTATTATTAACCGGTAGCCACGATCATACAAAAGTCTCATTCGATTTTATATCTCTGCCAATCGTATTGGAAGATGGCGTTTGGATTGGTGCTAAAGCAACCGTGTTTGGAGGTGTTACCTGCTTTTCACATAGCATATTGGGCATTAGCTCTGTGGCAGATAAAAACCTGCAACCCTATAAAATTTATAAAGGCAATCCTGCTACGGCAGTGCTTACAAGAACAATCTATGGCTCTGCATAACATATGATAAATAATCCCCCCCAATAAATATGAAGAACGTCTTTAAATCTATTTTTTTTTCTACGTATAGTATATTTTCCAGGCTGCCTACCAGGGCTTTTTCAGATTTTTTTGTCTCGCTCGGTTATTTTATAAAGAGTGAAGCGCTTTACAATAACAACAATGCCGAAAAAAGTAATTTGGACCGGCTTGATATCCATGCAACATTGGCTTCAAAAACAATTGACCCGCAAAGCGAAATCGTTTTTCTTGAGTTTGGCGTATTTAAAGGTCAAATTTTTAATATTTGGGTAGAAGGAAACAAAAATCCAAATTCAAAATTTGTTGGCTTCGACACATTTACAGGACTACCCGAAGATTGGGGCTCCGTAAAAAAAGGCTCCTTTTCGGCCGGTGGTACTTTGCCGAATACCGATGATCCGCGTGTTTCTTTTTGTGTAGGCCTGATACAAGATACTCTGCCTGAATTCGTAAAAACCCTGTCCAGGGATACCCGCAAAGTCATACACATTGATGTAGACCTGTATAATGCTACCTTGATATCATTGATATATTTACACCCGTTTCTAAAAAAGGGTGACCTGGTAATTTTTGATGATTTCTTCACCGTTACAAAAGCGTCGCATGAGTTCAGGGCGTTTTTAGATTACCAGGAACTGTTTACTGTAAACCACAAACCATTAATAAATGTTAGGAATGGCCATTATGCCATCGAAATAGTGTAGCGTTTAGCATATGCAATCGATCTCGAAAGTTGTAAATCATCGAATAATAAAACAGGCGCTCCTCATAAGGATCGTGGAGGAAAAATTTCTTCAGTTATTCTCTGAAGGAAAATTAAACGGTACGGTCCATACCTGCGTAGGGCAGGAGTTTTCCGCATTGGCTTTTGCGGGTCAGCTTAAGAAAAAGGATTTCGTTTTCTCCAATCATAGGTGCCACGGTCATTACATTGCATTTACGGGTGATGTGCGTGGGCTGCTTGCAGAACTGATGGGCAAGGCCTCCGGAACCTCAGGTGGTATCGGCAGCAGTCAGCACCTTTGCCACAATAATTTTTTCTCCAATGGTATACAAGGGGGCATTGTACCGGTTGCAGCCGGTTATGCACTTGGTAATAAATTAAGAGGCAATGGCGCAATTGGCGTTGTGTACGTTGGTGATGGTACGCTTGGAGAAGGAGCATTGTACGAAACCATGAACATTATTTCCAAATGGAACATACCATTACTGATTGTTTGTGAAAATAATTTTTATGCCCAGTCAACACCGCAAAGTGTAAACCTGGCCGGCGATATAGTTTCAAGAGCCGAAGCCTTTGGTATCAAAACTTTCAAAGGCGATACCTGGAACCCCGATCATTTATTACCCGAAGCGGAAACCGCTATCGACTATGTTCGGCATGAACAACGACCCGCTTTCTTCCTGGTAGAAACCTACCGGTTAAACGCACATTCAAAAGGTGATGACGACAGGGAAAGGGAAGAAGTAGACCATCATGCAAGCAGGGATTTTATTAATGCTTTTGGTAAAGACGATACCGCTTACTATCAAAAATATTACGACTCTATTTTATCGGAGATAGACAGGATGGTGGAGAATATTCTGGAAGAGCGGGATCAGCAGATAGATACTTATTATAAGCCGCTACCTGTGATAACCAATAATGAATGGATGCCGTTGCAATCTGTTAATAAAAGGCAGGTAGAATTCATCAACCAGTTTTTCCGCGAAAACATAGCAGAAGATGAAAAACTCATTTTTATAGGCGAAGATATTTTATCACCTTACGGCGGCGCATTTAAGGTAGCCAAAGATCTTTCATTCATTAAACCGGCGCAGGTTTTTTCAACACCTATATCGGAGGCGGCTATTACAGGTATATCCAACGGGCTTGCTCTAAATGGTTATAAACCGTTTGCCGAAATTATGTTTGGCGATTTTATGACACTTGCCTTCGACCAAATCGTGAATCATGCCTCCAAGTTTCACCACATGTTTAATAAAAAGGTGAACTGCCCTGTGGTGGTGCGAACCGCTATGGGCGGTCATCGCGGCTATGGTCCTACACACTCACAAACGCTCGATAAATTTTTAATTGGCATTGATAATGTAAAAACAATTGCAATCAATACCCTGTTCGATCCAACGGTAATTTATCAATCCATTTATAAGGAGCAACACCCGGTAATATTAATCGAGAATAAAGTAGACTACGGCAAAAAAATATTAGCCAATCCATCCGCTCATTTTACTTACGAGCGAAACCATGATGAATACCCGGTGGTTCGCATTAAGCCGTCTGTATCTGCACCAAACCTTACTATTGTTGCTTATGGGGGAATGGCAGATTTGGTTGCTTCCATACTTACTTCCATTTTTATAGAAGCGGATCTCAAACCCGAATTAATTGTTCCTTCACTAATATCAGCATTGCCGGTTGATTACATTGCCACGGCTGTTGAACAAACGGGCAGGTTATTGGTGATAGAGGAAGGTAGCGCGTATGCCGGCATTGGCAGCGAATTGATTTGCGCTGTTTCCGAACGCTTATCTGAAACACCATTTAAAGCGAAGCGCATAGCAGCTTTCCCGGTGCCTATACCCTCAGTTAAAAGTTTGGAACAAATTGTATTGCCTGAAAAAAACAGGATACTTAAAGAAATTAAAGAAAGCTTTAGTTAATGGCGTTATTGCATCAAATAAAGGTTCCGTTGTTATCAGTAAACGATACCACGTTAACCGTGGTTGAAATCAGTTTTGATAATGGCAGCAAGGTTGTGCAGGGAGACATCATCATGGTGTTTGAAACATCTAAAACAACCTATGATGTTGCCGCCGAAAGCGGCGGGTATATTGAGTACAGGTGTGTAGCTGGTAACGATTATGAAGTGAACGATGTAGTGGCAAACATCTACAGCGAGGCAATTGATATCGTGATTCACAAGCCGGTATTAAACGGATCAACGCAAAACAATTTGATTACCACTTCTGTAAAGCCATCCCTATGGCAGGGGGAGCCGTTGTTTTCAAATGAAGCGAATATTTTAATAGGTAAGAACGGTTTTGACAGGTCTGTTTTTTCTAACCGCGATTTTGTGAGCCGTCATGATGTGGAGGAACAATTTAAACTTCGACCCAAAGAAGAACATGTTGTTAAACAAAAAACAGTAGTACCAAAAGCAAAGGTGCCTGTTGTTGCAGGTAATGTCACTATCCAAAAACTTTCTTCTAATAAAAAGCGGGAGATACAATTTTTATCCGCTGTTCAGTCTGCGGGCCTCACCAGCACTTTAAATACAACCATTGATACCTTTGGAATTTTTGCGCAGTTGAATAAAACGCAGAAGTATTTAAAAAATTCTTTGTTGCCTATCATATTGTATGAAGGCGGTCGTTTATTAAAAAAGTATCCGTTGCTGAATGCTTTTTTTGATGATGATAATATTGCGTTGTACGATAACGTGAACATGGGCTTTGCCATAGATGCAGGTAAGGGATTGAAGGTTTTAAAAATTGAAAATACCAATACAAAAAGCATCGGTGAAATTGAGGAAGCGATCATGAATTTATCGGGCTTGTATTTAGACGATAAGTTAAGCATTGAATCCCTCAGCGA
>JANPIA010000050.1:0-7656 GCA_031424735.1 Segetibacter sp. | reverse complement strand
GCAGCCATCACTATGAGTACAAATGATACATTGGAAGGCAGAGCCCTTTCTACTTCCGGTGCTGTTTCTGTAAATGGCGTTTTGGCTTACACTCCTGTAGGTTGTGGAAGCCCTGTACTTACGGGGCCCGCCGCTCCTAACCTGGCGTCTGCTGCCAACTATGCAATATTCTCTGGCAACGGTGGTGTTACTAACAGTGGCGTAACCTACGTTACAGGCGATGTTGGAACCAATGTTGGATTAACTACGGGATTTAATCCTTTGAATGTAAATGGTACGATCCATCCTATACCAGATGGTTCCACCGCCGCTTGTGCAGCCGATCTTTTAAACGCGTACAACTACCTCAACACCCTTCCATTTGATATTGAATTGTTATACCCGGCACAATTCGGCAACAACCTGGTACTTACTCCGCATACTTACTTAATGAATGCTGCTACCACGTTTACAGGTAATGTTTACCTGAATGCGCAAGGCAATGCCAATGCTGTTTTTGTTATTAAAATAAACGGGGCGCTTAGCACCAGCACCTTTTCAAAAGTTATTTTAATGAATGGTACACAGGCTAAGAATGTTTATTGGAAAATTGAAGGTGCCGCCAACATAAACGGCTTTTCTATTTTTAACGGAACAATGGTGGTTAACAATGGCGCAATCAACCTTAGTACAGGAGATTCAATCAACGGAAGAATACTAACAACAAACGGTGCATTAACAACATCTGCTGTGGTGGTAACATTGCCAACTTCTGGTTCTCTTCCGTTAAGCTGGGTTTACTTCCGTGGTAAAACTGTTCAAAACAACGTATTGTTGGAGTGGGCTACCATGAATGAAGTAAACAATGGCTTTTTTACCATTGAAAAAAGTGCAGATGGCAGAACCTTTGAAGCAATAGGAACCGTAGCTGCAAAAACAGCTGTGGGTGATGCACAACTTTCCTATTCCTTTACTGATGCACAGCCTTTCAGTGATGGGTACTATCGTATTTCGCAAACCGATAAAGACGGGCAGAAGCGTTACTACACCACCATACAACTGAAAGTGAACAAAAGCAATACAGTTAAAACATTGCACTATGTTCAGCAAAATCATATTAATGTACAAACCTCCGGTATAAAAGAGGGCAACGCTACCATACAACTATTTAATATTGATGGCAGAAAAGTATCGGTAAAAAGCATTTTACTAACCAAAGAGGTGAACACTTATAAAATAAATAAACCATTGCAGAAAGGCGTTTACATTCTGCTGATAGAAAGCAATGGAGAAAAATTATATACAGGAAAAGTGTTGGTGTATTAGTGACTGAAAGGTTACTAATTGTTCTCACCTTCACCCGATAAGCAAAAACCGTTTTGAGTTTCATCTTAAAACGGTTTTTGTATTTAACAAAAAACAGCCGAGCAGCACCCGATTATCCTTGCACTACATCATTAATAAAATTCCTTTTTGTTATTGGCAAAGCTTTATTAGCTTGTTTAGGCAAAACTTTCAAAACATGAAAAATTTATTTTTACCTGTACTGTTACTAACCTGTATTTATAGCCATGCACAATTAACCACCGTGCCTAACGGCGGTAATAAAAAAGCAATGGTGGGCGAACGAATTGGGATAACGGATGTAACCATTCATTACGATCGCCCGGGAGTAAAAGGCAGGGAAGGACAAATTTGGGGTAAACTGGTACCGTATGGCTTTACCGATCTTGGATTTGGAACCAGTAAGGCAGCGCCCTGGCGAGCCGGAGCAAACGAAAACACCACCATAGAGTTCAGTACCGGAGTTAAGGTAGAAGGTAAAGACCTAGCTGCAGGCAAGTATGCTTTTTTTATAGCGACCGGACCCGATGAATGCACACTTATCTTTTCAAAAAATAATAGCAGTTGGGGCAGTTTTTTTTATAAAGAAGAAGAAGATGCACTACGTGTAAAAGTAAAACCTGTAGTAACGAGCGAAAGTGTGGAGTGGCTAAAATATGAGTTCAGTAATGAAACCAACAATAGTGCAATGATTAATCTTCTTTGGGAAAAATGGAAGATTTCGTTTAAGGTAGAAGTAGATGAGCACAAAACACAAATGGAATCATTGAAACGCGAACTACGAAGCAATCTTGGTTTTGACTGGAAAGCATTACACCAGGCAGCGCGGTATAGTTTGGATAACAATGTTGAACTGGAGCAGGGCCTGCAATGGGCAAACGACGCGATCAGCACCCCGTTTTTTGGAGAAGCCAACTTTCAAACGCTCTCAACAAAAGCGCAGCTACTTGCCAAACTTGGTAGGAACACAGACGCAGACAGCCTGATGAAAAAAGCGTTGCCTATGGGCAACATGAACCAGATACACAACTATGCAAGAGGGTTGCTGGCGCAAAAGAAAAGCAAGGAAGCTTTTGAAGTATTTAAACTCAACAGCGAAAAAAACCCCAATACATTTACTACCAATATGGGCATGATGCGTGGCTACTCCGCCATGGGCGATTACAAACAGGCGTTAGAATTTGCTAAAAAAGCCATGCTACAGGCACCCGACCCCGGCAATAGAGTAATTGTTGAGCGCAGCATTAAAACCCTTACTGAAAACAAAGATGTAAACCAGTAAAAATTACCATTCGGTTCACTTCAACTTTGGCTATATTGATTGAGAAAGCACAACTACTTTACGATCGTGTAGAATAATTATTACACGAAGGAGAGCAATTATACTACACGAGAATTGGGTTTTCATCTAATAAACTTCCGATCACAATCATATTACTTTGTGAAAGAAGTTATTTACAGTGAAAAACAAAAATGCTATACTGGTTATCGAAAGCTCAAAGTCGCACGCACTTGAAATTGTGAAACTGATTGGGACTCTTGAAGATATTACTGAAGTTTTTTACACCTCTGCGTTCGACAAATCGATAAACCTTTTACAAACAGGCAATGTTGCCATGGTTATTTGTGGCATACACTTTACCCGAAACGAAGTTGCAAAGCTGCTGGAATTGCGAAGTTTGCGTAAATCATTCTCGCTGGTGGTATTGATTGATTATCCCAGCGAAATCGACAACCAGGATTTCGATCATATTGGCGTTGAGTATTTTTTACAGCGCAATCAAATCAATGAACGACTGCCAGCGATCATCCGGAACAGCGAAGCATTTAGATACGACTTGTGCAAAGCTTAGCGAGATTTGCGGAGCGATATAATCAATTATTCAAAAGGAAACTTAGCTGTAAAAGTATTAGAAACGTTGATTTTGTGTATTACCGGAGCACCTCAACAGTAAGCCCCTTTATAGGGGTTTACGCAGGTGCATTTTATCTCTGGGGGAGATATCTTAGTACTAGCAGTTTTTTCACCAGATATTACTGCGTTTTATTGTTTAACACTTTCTCAAGCACCTGGTATAATTGCTCCCCACGTAAATCTCTTGCAATAATTTTCCCATTCGGATCAACCAGCATATTTGCCGGAATACCTTGAATGCCATACAACTGGGCAGCAGAGTTTTGCCAATACTTAAGGTCGCTCACATGTGTCCAGGTAAGGTTATCGTCTTTTATCGCCTGCAACCATTTCTCTTTTGTTTGATCGAGCGAGACACCTAAAATGGTAAAATTCTTTTCCTTGAAAGTATTAAAAGCATTTACCACAGCAGGGTTTTCCCGGCGGCAGGGTCCACACCAACTCGCCCAAAAATCAACCAATACATATTTGCCTTTAAACGATGAGAGCGATACCGGATTGCTCAACGTATCGGGCTGCGAAAAATCGAGCGCCATGGTTCCTTCGGCACCAATTTTTGCAGGCTTAGGTGCCTTTGCCGAAGAGATTATTTTTTCAAGTTCTTTACCATAATAGCTGTTTTTTGCTACAGGTTTAAGTTTATTGTAACGGTTTTCCAATTGGGTTAACGAGCCGCCCACCGGGCTGGTTACATATGCAACATAAGCGCTAACCGGCGATGCAGGACGTGTTTTCACAAACGCATCTACCAGCTTTACTACGTTTTGTTTACCATCCTCAAATAAGTTGATAAGCGAGTCGCGTTGGTAACCCTGTGGTTGCGAATTGATCTTACCGGCAAGGTCGTTTAAACTGATCTTAACGCTGTTAAATTGCGACTCATACACCTGGTAATCCAATTGTGATGGCGAGCCCGAGAACTGCAATTTCCGCAACGCCTTCACATCACCCGAAATATTCATTGGCTTGTTTTCAATAAATACGTCGGTCACTTCCTGGTAACCAATAAACGATAGCTGGTAAACTTCGGCGTAAGGTGTTACGCCCTTTAAGGCAAACTTCCCGTTTTTAGCATAAGCAACTGCAAACATATTACCTGGCGCTACCGGGTTGGTTAGAAAAACCATGGTACTGTCGGGCAATCCTTTTATGGCGCCATTTAGCGTAAAGCCTTCTTCCTTTATTAGTTTATTTTTCGCGGGTTGAGGGGTGGACTTTGCTACCGTTTTGGGTTTTTGAGCGTAGATAAACGGGGGGAGAAACAACAGGAGCAGCAACAGTTTTTTCATATTATTTTGAATGACGCTTTTGTAAAATCTCGATTACGTCGTGCAATTTATAGCCTTTGGCGTTAAGCAAAAGCAAATAGTGAAACAGCAGATCGGCTCCTTCATTTAAAAAAAGCTCCTCATTATCATCTTTTGCTTCAATCACCATTTCCACTGCTTCCTCCCCTACTTTTTGGGCTATTTTATTAATGCCCGATGCCATCAGCTTTGCCACGTATGAATTAGCAGGCGAAGCTTTTTTGCGTAACTCAATAATGTGTTCAAGGTGAAGTAAAAAATCTTCGGGATGGTTGCGTTCGCTAAAACAGGTATCGGCACCTGTATGGCAAACGGGCCCGGTTGGTTCAGCTTTTATAAGTAAGGTATCGTTGTCACAATCCACCATCATTTCTTTCAACAACAAATAATTACCGCTTTCCTCCCCTTTGGTCCACAGCCTTTTTTTGGTACGGCTGTAAAAGGTAACACGAGCAAGTTCCTCAGTTTTTGATACTGCTTCCTGGTTCATAAAACCAAGCATCAGCACCTTATGTGTTTCAAAATCCTGCACAATGGCAGGAACCAGTCCGTCGCTATATTTTGCAAAATCAATATTCACGAAAAGTTTTTTTTGGGGATGAACTTTTGTATTTCTGTTCCACTTTTGTTGTGTCACTCACTTCGGCGGTATAGGGTGCTTCAACAAAAAAAGTAACCAAGGTTTGCAAACTTTTTCCCATCTTCAAATCCTCACCTTTATGTTCTTCTGCTGCAAATATCCCTTTAATTCAGGAATACCAATTTCTTTAAAGTGAAAGATGCTCGCCGCCAATGCAGCATCCGCCAACCCGTTTTCAAACACTTCTACAAAATGTTCCATACTTCCTCCACCGCCCGACGCAATTACGGGTACAGGTAATTGTGATGAAAGCCGGCGGGTAATATCAATTGCAAAACCTTTTTTAGTACCATCATTATTCATAGAGGTAAGTAATATTTCGCCTGCGCCCCGCTCTACCGCTTCCTTCGCCCAGTCAAAGCACTTTTCACCCGTTTTCGTTCGCCCGCCATTCAGGTACACATACCATTCACCATCCTCTTCTTTTTTAGTATCAATTGCCAGTACAATACATTGGGAACCAAACTCCATTGCAAGGTCACTTAGCAATTGCGGGTTCTTAAACGCAGAAGTGTTCACAGAAATTTTGTCGGCACCATTTTGCAACAAAACGCTTACATCCACCACGCTGCTGATACCACCACCTACTGTAAAAGGAATGTTTATTTTATGCGATATCCGGTGAACAAGTTCGCTTAAAGTTTTGCGCTTTTCAATAGTTGCGGTGATATCAAGAAACACCAATTCGTCAGCGCCCTGTGCGGCATACAAAGCACCCAACTCAACCGGGTCGCCTGCATCGCGAATGTTTTCGAAATTGATGCCTTTTACGGTTCGCCCATCTTTAATGTCGAGGCATGGGATGATTCGTTTACACAAACCAGCACCAGCATTTAATGCCGTCACAACTTCAACATCAGTTTTTAAATTATCATCCATAAATTTCGTTCAGTCAGTAAACGTCAGGCAAACTGTTTAAGGTCGTCCAGGTGTATCCTGTTCTCGTAAATGGCTTTGCCAACAATAGCGCCGGTACAACCTATCTCTTTCAATTTAAAAAGATCGTCCATGGAACTTACGCCGCCGCTTGCAATTAAGTTTATCTCCGGGCTTTCGGTGATGATGTTTTTATAGAGATCGATGGATGGACCTTCCAGTTTACCATCTTTACTTACATCAGTACAAAATATTTGCTGAACACCTTTATCAAGATATTTTTTGATGAAGTCGTACACCCATATGTCGGTTGTTTCCATCCAGCCGTGTATCGCTATCTTTTCATCTTTTACATCTGCCCCCAATAAAAACTTTGCTGCGCCAAATTTATTCAGCCACTCAGTAAACAGTGTTTCATCCTTAACAGCAATACTACCTACGGTTGCAAATGCCGAACCCGATTCAAAGACAATGTTCACATCATTTTCCGATTTAATGCCTCCTCCAAAATCGATAACCAATTTTGTTTTGGAGGCAATCTTTTCCAGCACTTTCCAGTTAATCACTTTGCCTTCTTTGGCTCCATCAAGATCCACCAGGTGCAAACGCTGAAGGCCAGCCTCTTCAAATTGTTTTGCAACTTCAAGCGGCTTTTCGTTATAAATTTTTTTCTGACCGTAATCGCCCTGAGTGAGACGAACACATTTTCCATCTATAATGTCTATTGCGGGAATGATCGTCATTTTGTGTTAGATGTTGAATGAGGAATGAAAAATGAAAAGCAAATTCAACATTTAAAGTTCAACATTGGAAATAAAATTCTTCAAAATTTGCTGCCCTGCGTCTGCACTTTTCTCCGGGTGAAACTGAACTCCGTAAAAATTGTTTTTACGGAGCGCAGCACTAAATGGTTGTGTGTAGTTGGTGGTTGCAATAGTATGATCGCCTAACGAAGCATAATAACTGTGTACGAAATAACAATAGCTTCCATCTTTCACATTGCTGAAAAGGTTAGACTTGAGATGATAAATATTATTCCAGCCTATCTGCGGAATTTTAAAATTTTCCGCTGATGGTGGCGCGGCAAATTTCTTTACCTGCTCCTCAAAAATACCGAGGCAGGCAGTTTCGTTCTCCTCGCTATAAGCGCACATCAACTGCATTCCCAGGCAAACACCCAATACCGGTTGTTTTAAATTTTTAATCACTTCATCCAGTTTCCTTTCCCGCAGGTAGTTCATGGCAGTGCTTGCCTCACCAACACCGGGAAAGATAACTTTATCAGCCGTAGTAATCTGTTCCACTTCATCTGTTACGATAGCCTCCACGCCGATCCGCTCCAATGCAAATAACACAGATTGAATATTACCCGCATTGTATTTTACGATCACTAACTTCATTTCAATACTCCTTCTAAAAATGTTTTTGTAGTGGTTGCTACATCGTTGCTGTTTTCCAATGCTTTTATGTAAGCGCTGCCAATGATAGCGCCGTTTGTAAACTTGCATGCCGCATCAAATGTGTCCTTATCCTTAATACCAAAACCAACCAATATCGGGTTATTGAGATTCATGTTTTGCAGTCGTTGAAAGTAG
>JANPIA010000049.1:0-1519 GCA_031424735.1 Segetibacter sp. | reverse complement strand
GCCCGTTTCCTTTTCAGAAGCGGGCTTTTTTTGTGTCGTATATCGTCATTGCGAGGCACGAAGCAATCTGGTTCATGCCTTCATCCGGCAACATCAAGTTATGAGATATTGTAATCAAATTTGAGTAATTAAAATCTTTGTTTTGAGTATAGATGAAATGAAAAAGACAATTTTTGAAAGGGTTGAAACATTGTCTGAAGAACAATTGATTGAATTGAACCAATTTGTAGATAGCATTAACAGGCATTATTCAAAAGAGTATAACCTGTTGCCACATGTTGAAAGCATTGTTTTTGAAAGGGAAGAAGTAATGAAAAAACTCGCTCAATGATATCCGTTAAGCAGGTATTAAAAATTCATAGCATTGCTATTAAAAATTCGGCGGAGCCAACGGAGTTAGAGACTTGGGTGGTTTGCAATCAGCATTAGTACATTAGTACGACCTTTTCAAACCTTTGGTGGAACAGACTTATATCCCACCATTTTCGAAAAAGATGCAGCAATAGGAGAAAGCATTATTATGGACCATCCTTTTATTGACGGAAATAAAAGGACTGGATATTTATCAATGGAAGCATTGCTAAGGTTTGAAGGCTATAGAATAACTAGTAACGATGAAGAGTTATACAACTTTGTTATAGGCATAACAATAGGTGCAGTAGCATTTGACGCGATAGCCGAATAGTTGCAAAAGAATACAATAGAAAATATTTAGCTTTTTTCCTCTCCTATCAGTGAGGTTCAAGTCAAAAATCATAAATTCTAAGGGGCAAAAACTTAATTATTACTCTGCTTTAAACACTGCAGGAAGCGTCCGTATCTTTTCTAAAAATTTCTCAGGCGCATTTTCTTCTAACCACTTTTTTGCAATTTCAGCATAATCGTTGTCTTTAAAGTCAAACCAGTTTTGGCGTTCTGCGCTATCATCTATAATACGTTTGAAATGTGCAAATGGCTTCCTATTTTCCAATGCGTATACAAGCCTCTTTTGCAGTTTTATATCTTTCACAGTTTCAGTGAAGCTTCCATAGTTCTAAATCCATCAGCAGAACTAATAGGCTCCAGCCTCAGAAATTTATCAGGATATTTAATTGCTTCTTCAGCTGTGTCCTCTATGTCGCCGAAGCTGAAATAATCTTCCTCTGCGTGGATATCCACTTTGAGGGTTTCAATATTGATAAAGCTCCTGCCACCTATTGACATTGCTTCTCCAACCTCGTTATAAAATTTATCTTTTCTACTAAGCTGCTTCATACATCTAAATTAATCCCTTTTCTTTCCAATAGTCACCTACACGTTTTAGGTAATAGGGTCTTGTTTTATCTGATACAAGCCAATCCATAAAGCTATCCTCGATGTGATCAAAGTCTATTGCTTCATAGCTTCTGTAAGTAGAACACCTGTGTTTTGTATTTTCAGATATGGCATTCATATTACCGAGCATTGACCTGCTGTTTGTTTTGCTGATAGTGAACCCTTCTTTAGCAAGTTCCACTTCCTTTTCAATAAAATTGGCATC
>JANPIA010000048.1:0-5016 GCA_031424735.1 Segetibacter sp. | reverse complement strand
CTGAATGCCGCAAAAATTTTGGGCATTGCCGATAAAACAGGCAGTATTGAACTTGGTAAAGATGCCAACCTTGTCATCAGCACAGGCGATATACTTGACATGCGCACCAGCATGGTAACCGATGCATTTATACAGGGTCGTAAGATCAACCTTGATAATAAACAAAAGCAGTTATACGAAAAGTATAAGTATAAGTATGGGCTGAAGGGAGGGAATTAGGATAGGTAAAACGTTTCCTCCTTGTCATTCAATGGAAAGCCCCGCTAAAACTAAGCGGGGCTTTGTTAATTTACAGCCCAATGCAAACGCTACTGCTAAAAATTAGGGACGATAAGGCTTTCCTTTTACCAGAGGTGAGCCTGTCACTTATAAGTATAAGTCTTCCTGAATGGATAAAGAAATTTTACACGACTGCCTGTTGGAAAATATCAGTATTGCAATACGAGAGCAATAAGCGCCTGCTTACAGCAGAAATACTGGACTATGATTATTCCGATATTGATTTTTCGGAAGCGCAGTTTGAATATGTGAGCGAACATCCAATCACAGCTATCAACTTTCCCAGAATTGCCACAGAAAAGCTACTGGCTTTTACACATGCTCCGTACGTCTCCAAAAGTGCGGTTACCGACACTTTGCAGGCGAATTCAATTCCGGCAACAAAAATTCAATACCAGTATTCTATCCCCATAAAAAAGTTCCGCTTTGGCTATGGCAATGTTTCTACGGAAATTTATGTAGAGGAATTGCGAAAAGAAATTGAAATACCAATTTTCAATATTGAAATAAGACCCGAGTTTGATGCGATTAAAAACTATTTCTCCAATACTTTGAAAACAAAAAAGTTCGATGTTGACATTGAGCTAACCCTTGCTGGTAGCGAGGTAATAGATAAGAAAGCGACATCCGTGCAGGTAGAGTTGATTAACAAACAAATGATCGAAACTATCCGGTTCGAGTTCATCGACAAGTCATTCTTTAAAAAGAAAATTGATATTGAGCACAGCGTGTTTACCTCGGAAGAAATGTTTCAGCATTTCGCGGAAATGAATTCTTCCGCTTTTTACGATAATGAGAACCAGCTTTTCGATGATATACTAAATATCAAAAACGCCCGGCATTACAGGCAGTTGCGGTATCTCTCCTCACTGCATACGCATGAAATTTTGAAATTGCGTTTTGTACTAAAACCATTTTCGTTCATATTCCTAATAAAAGGTCAATCAAAATTTCACATTGTTTGGGAAACACTGGATACAGAAGAAGCCACCTATATATGGCATACCGAAAAAAACATCCCTGCCTTAAAACAAAAGTTGAAAGATATAGACAACATTATCAACACCATAAAAGTACAGGGTAAAATGGTTTACCTGAACGACCGCCCCGGCGACTTCTCTACAGTTATTCATGATTACCGGTCGCTGACCGATGGGTTTATAAAATGGAAAGCGGATCTTGATCAAAGGTTGATATGATTTTGTTTGAACCCAATGTTAAATGTCTAAAAAAAAAGTTCCCGCAGTTATTACATTCATTGGGATTGCTTCGTTGTTCCTCCTCGCAATAACGATCGCGGAGCTTCAAAAAGCTCAGGGCGACAATGAGACCTAAGCCAACTAATAATGCTATGAAGACCAGGTAGCTGTAGGCTCTTTCTTAAAAAGATTTTATATTTAGGTAGTCACTTAACTGCATCCAAAGCTTTTCTCACACCAAAACACTCCTTATGAAGCGCGTACTTTTACTTGCCATGTTTTCTTGTATGCTTACGTATTCCTTAGCGCAAAACAAGCGCACCACAAAAGGAAAAAGTTTCCCGCAATTTCAACCCGTTCGCGATAATGTTAACCGGGGTCAGTTGCAAAACATCTTCAAACAATATTTAGAAATGACCCCGGCGGATGACCTGAAGCTGATGAAGTCAGAAGCCGATCAGCTTGGTTATGTACACGAAAAATTTCAGCAGTATTACAAAGGCGTTAAGGTAGAGGGTGCCACTTATACAGCGCACTCAAAAACTGGTTTGGTTAAAACGCTTACCGGTAATTTCCAGGGGATAAAGGAACTGGATGTAACACCGTCGGTTTCCAAAACAACAGCCTTTTCAAAAGCTGTAGCCCGTGTAGGCGCTACAACCTATGCGTGGGAAAGCAGGGTGAAAAATGGTTTTCCCGGCTACGAAAAACCGGCTGGCGAACTGGTGATCGTATCCGATGAGGAGAAAAATATTGAACCTACATTAGCCTACAAATTCGACATCTATGCTGCCGAACCCGTTTACCGTGCCTATGTATTTATTGATGCAAAAACCGGCAGCTATGTTAAAGAAGATCAACTGATACACGATGCCAACGTTGCGGCTACAGCCAACACACGATACAACGGAAGCCGACCCATTACTGCCGACTATACGGGAACCAACTACAGGCTGCGGGAAACTGCCGTTGCCGGTGTAAATGGCACAGTAGAAACTTATAGCCTGAACAATGGAACCAGTTACGCAGGCGCTACCGATATTACCAGCGCTTCTACCAGTTTTACAAGCGACATTACCGCTAACCAGGCGCACTGGGGTGCAGAAAGAACATTCGATTATTACTGGGTAACGCACAACAGAAATTCATACAACAATGCCGGCGCCCCCATTCGTTCGTACGTGCATTATTCCACCAATTATGCAAACGCATTTTGGGATGGAAGCCGCATGACCTATGGCGATGGCAATGCCACGTATAGTCCGCTGGTATCGCTCGATATTTGCGGGCACGAGATCACGCATGGCGTAACGCAGTTTTCTGCCAACCTCACCTACAGCAACCAGTCAGGTGCATTGAATGAATCGTTCTCTGATATTTTTGGCGAGTGCATAGAGAACCATGCAAAGGGCGGCAACGACTGGCTGATGAGCCAGGACATCGGCACCGCATTCAGGTCCATGAGTAACCCTAACGCCAATGGCGATCCGGATACCTACCTCGGCACCTATTGGTACACAGGCACTGGTGATAACGGCGGCGTACACACCAACTCTGGAGTTCAAAATAAGTGGTTCTATATTTTAACAATGGGCGAAGCTGGAACCAACGACATTGGTAATACATATAGTGTAACTGGCATCGGAATTACTGATGCTGCTAAAATAGCCTACCGCAACCTTACTACTTATTTGTCTGCATCGTCTAATTATGCAGCTGCCCGTGCAGGTGCCATACAAGCTGCTATTGATATTTTTGGTGAAGGTAAACCGCAGGTAGTTGCTACTACCAATGCATGGTATGCTGTTGGCGTAGGTTGTGCTTATGGCGTAAGTTGTTACTGTACTTCCGCCGGTAGCAGCGCAGCCTCCGAATACATTAAGACCGTTAACATCGCTTCGTTCACCAATACCTCCGGGGCAGCTGGTTATTCCAACTTTACTGCTTCTACTATTAACCTTACTGCTGGTGCTTCGTCCAGTGTTTCGCTTATACCGGGTTTTGCCAGCACCGCCCGTAATGAGTATTGGAAAATATGGATCGATTTTAATAAAGATGGCGACTTTGCCGATGCGGGTGAACAGGTATTTGCGGCAGGTTTAAGCACTACCACCGTTGCCGGAAACCTTGTTATTCCGGCAACTGCTACGGGCACTACCCGTATGCGGATTTCCATGAAGTACAATGCGCAGCAAACAGCCTGCGAAACTTTCAGTAATGGCGAAGTGGAAGATTATACAGTTTCTTTTGCCCCTGCTGGTCCCGATGGCACGCCACCATCCGCACCAGTGCTTAGTTCAACGGGGTCAACGCAAACCACTATCAGCCTAAGTTGGACAGCAGCAACCGATAACGTAGGTGTTGTTGGGTACGATGTATATGTGAATGGAGTGCTGAACGGCAGCACCACTTCTGCCACCACTTATACCATTAACGGGCTCACGGCTTCAACCGCTTACAGCATTTATGTACAGGCAAAAGATGCTGCGGGCAACAGCACCTCCTCCAACACCATCTCTGTTACCACCAGGCCGGTAACGCCCCCGGTGGTGTTTGGGCATTATTTTGAGAGTGGATGGAATGGCTGGGCAGATGGCGGCAGCGACTGTGCCCGCTACACCGGTACCCGCTCCTACGAAGGCACATACTCCATTCAACTGCGCGACAATGGAGGTGTTGGCTCTGCAATGACGTCGGCTGCGTACAATGTAACCTCGTACAGCTCGCTCACCCTCGATTTCTATTTTTATAGTTTTGGAATGGAGAATGGTGAAGATGTTTTGGTAAGATATTTTAACGGCTCCACGTGGTCAACCGTAGCAACCTATGTAGCCGGAACACACTTTGCCAACAATGGTTTTTACCATGCCGTTGTAAACCTTAATTCGGTGGTGCTGCCTGCCAATGCGCAGTTCCGCATACAATGCGATGCAAGCGATAATAACGACCTGGTGTATATTGATGCCGTGGTGCTTACCGGTAATTCAGCAGCCAGCCTTACCAATACCGACAGCCAGTCCATTGAGCTTATTAAGCAGTTGAATACGGATGATGATAATGGCGAACAGGGCATTACCGGCAGCGGCAACAGGGCGGGCAGAATGATTGTTTACCCCAACCCCGTAGCCAACACCCTAACCATAGATACCGATGCTGAAATAAACAGCGTAAGAATTTACAGCGCAGCCGGCGCCCTGGTTAAAACAGCCGTCTTCAAAAATGGTAATATACTCAGCATAAATGTTTCATCGCTCAAGCCGGGCTTCTACATCATCAGTATGCAAACCGACGATGGGGTGATCAACAAAAAGTTTATTAAAAAATGATGCATTGATTTTTAGTTGGAATTTTTTACAACATTGCCCCGGCCTACAGGTTGGGGCAATGTTTTTAATATTGGGTTACCCCTTTTCAGCGTCGGCAGTTTGAAGGAAAAAACCAATGAATAATTTCAACATGGTAGTACAAGTTGCTGGTGTATTACTTGTTTTTTGAGCCGGGCACAATACCATATGGCAACTTTGTTGCGTCGCCCTCG
>JANPIA010000047.1:0-13135 GCA_031424735.1 Segetibacter sp. | reverse complement strand
GCCGGCGCAATAGCGGGGAGGGTTGTTGGTGTCTTCGGTAATTTGGTAAGTGAGGTGGTGCTTTTGCGTGATGGTTTCTATGCGTTGGCGTAGCTGCGCTTCGTAGCGGTTGCGGCGGTCGAGGTCTATGTCGCGAAGGTCGACAGTAAACGTTACTTCTTCGGGAATGATGTTGCGGCTTGCGGGAAAAACATTGATGGTTCCGACAGTGCCCACTGTTTCGGCACCCGGCACCTGGTTGGCAATTTCGTTTACGGCAACAATAATTTCGGCGGCGCCTACCAATGCATCCTGGCGCATTCGCATAGGCACCGAACCTGTATGACCAGCCATTCCTTTTAGTTTTACCGTAAGCCACAACGGACCCGATATGCCGCTGACCACACCAATGGGTTTGTTGGCAAGGTCGAGTATGGGACCTTGTTCTATATGCAGCTCGAGGAAGCAAAAGATGCTGCCGGGTTTATATTCACTGTCGGCAAATTTGGTGGGGTCGCAACCAAAATCTTTCAATGCCTGTTCGCGTGTTATGCCGTCTTTATCGGTGCGTTGCAGTTCGCCTTCTTCAAGCTTGCCGAGTATGCCGCGGCTGCCAAACAATCCTTTGTTGAAACGCCACCCTTCTTCGTCGGCAAACGAAATTACTTCTATGCTTCGCTGCGGTTTTATGCCTTGTTCGGTAAGTGTTGTTACAGCTTCAATAGCACACAGCACACCGGCAACACCATCAAAGCGTCCGCCATAAGGCTGGCTGTCGAGGTGCGAGCCCATCATTAACACCGGCAGTTCAGGGCTGCTCCCTTCGAGGTGCCCGATGAGGTTTCCGAAGTTGTCGATGCGGGTGGTCATGCCTGCTTCGTGCATCCATGTTGAGGCGAGTTCGAAGGCTTGTTTTTCTTCGGGTGAATGAGCGGGGCGGCATGTTCCGGTTTCGCCGAGTTTACCAATTTCGCTCATGGCTTCGAAGTGCTGTTTAAGACGGGCAGGGTTGATTTTCATAAGTAAAAAGTGAAAAGTGAAACATCAAATGTGAAACGTGAAAGTAAAAAGAGCAATTCAAGTTTTTTACTTTTTACTTTTTCTTTTTGACCTAAAAGGGAAATTATGGACTAATCATTTTTGTAGATTGACTCCAAACAACTATTTCCAAACTTCAGCAAGTTGGCCTGTATCTCTATAAATCAGGGTGTTCAGCATTCCCCAGGGTTACTGTTTATTGTGGGTCGAAAATTTTATTACTTATTGTTCGTTAGTGTATGGCAGGTAAGCAATTAATGATCATATTCGTTAAAATAGATTTTTAAGACAACTATACAAACCCACCAGGTGAAATTTTTTTACATTCTCATTTCTTTTCTGATCAGTTTTTTTATTTCGAACAATATTATTGCCCAGGGTCCCGGTATTGAGTGGCAAAAGTGCCTGGGAGGAACTTCTGAAGATATAGCAAGAGTAGTTAGAACAACTGCTGACAACGGATACATTATAGCTGGCTATGTAGAATCAAGAACAGGCGATGTATCGGGTCACAATGGTGGTATGTATGATTTTTGGGTTGTGAAGCTTACCAACAATGGAACTATTCAATGGTCAAAATGCCTGGGAGGTTCAAATTTTGATATGGCGAACGACATTGTTCAGACGACTGATGAAGGTTTTGTGGTGGCAGGGGGTACACGCTCTTCTGATGGCAACGTGTCTATTAACTATGGTAATTACGACTATTGGATGGTAAAACTAACCCGGAAGGGAAATATAGAATGGAACAAAAGTTTTGGAGGCCCTGAGGCTGAAAGTATACAATCGATACAAACAACAAATGATGGTGGGTTTATACTGGCCGGATCATCTTTTTCAAATGGTTTTACGGTAAACGGCGCACATGGTCAAACCGATTTTTGGGTGATTAAGACAGATGGAAAAGGAAATGTTACCTGGCAAAAAGGTTTGGGAGGTTTTGGTTTGGATGATGCTAGTTCAATAAAAATTACGAACGATGGCAGCTATATAGTTGCGGGTTCAAGCACGTCTGACAATAATGGTGGAAATAATGTAAGTAGTAACCATGGCGGATCTGATTATTGGGTAGTAAAATTATCCGCTACAGGCACTATTGAGTGGCAAAAAAGTTTTGGCGGCAGCAGCCAGGAAATTGGTGAAGCAATAACTCCTACCATGGATGGAGGTTATATTATGGTGGGTTCAACCGTTTCAAATAATGGAGATGTTACGGGTAATCATACTGCTGGCGGCGTCCCTTCAATTGATTGTTGGGTAGTAAAAATGAGTGCGACCGGTGTGTTGGAGTGGCAGAAAAGCCTGGGTGGATCTGGTACTGATATTGGCTATGATGTAATGACTGTTTCAGACAAAACTTTCATTATTGCGGGTAAAACAGATTCCAAGGACGGTGATGTATCGGGCGGTAAAGGTTCGGCTGATGCATGGGTAATAAGTTTAAGTGCTAGTGGAGATATTATTTGGAATAAATGCTATGGAGGATCGCATAACGATATTGCACGAAGCGTTAAACGAACAGGCGATGGCAACCTTATTTTTACGGGCCAGACTTCTTCTAACAATTTTGATGTCAGCGACTTTAAAGGGAGTGTTGATTACTGGGTGGTTAAGTTAGGAGGGGTTCCGGCCTGTATACCGGGCATTTTTATCTCGGCTAACCCCGGCGAAATTTGCCAAAACACATCCACAACTTTTAGTGCCTATGTAACCTTTGGTGGCACACAGCCACACTTTCAATGGAAGGTAAATGGAATAAATGGAGGTGCAGATAGCAGCTCATTTACTACATCTTCATTAAAAAATAATGATGTGGTTACCTGCCGCCTTAACGGTACTGCCTCTTGTGCCGCCGTATCTACCGTTGAAAGCAACCCTGTAACAATGACTGTACACCCTAATCCCATTGTTTCTATTGTAGGCGATAGTTGCCTGGGTAGCACCTTGAGTTTAACATCAGGTATTCCTCCCTACACGCTCACCTGGATTTTAAATGATGCAGAAGTACAGACACGAAGAGCAGGTTTTGAAGCCAATGGTGTTACTGTTGCAGGGGGTAATGGAATAGGCGCAAATGCCAACCAGTTTAATAAACCTACCCGTTTTTATTTAGATACGGCGGGTAACTTATATATACCGGACATGGATAATAACCGCATACAGAAATGGGTACCCGGAGCTTCGACTGGTATTACTGTGGCCGGCGGTAATGGCAGGGGCAGTGCGGCTAACCAGCTCGACAGGCCGACCAGCGTTTTTTTTGATAGTAAGGGCATCATGTACATAACAGATCAAAACAATAATCGTATTCAAATGTGGTCGCCGGGTGCAACATCCGGTGTTACGCTTCAACAATTTTTTTCAACCCCTACAGATATTTTTATTGATGCCAATGATAACCTGTACATCTCTGAGCAAAACGCTTCAAGAGTAATTAAAACCACTACAGCCCTAACGACGATAACAGTTGTGGCAGGTGGAAATAATTATGGGTCGGCCGCTAACCAGCTAAGCTCACCCACAGGTATTTTTATTGATGCAGCAGGGAATGTTTATGTATGCGATACTGACAATAACCGGGTACAGAAATGGGCACCCAATGCAACAGCGGGCATTACAATTGGTGCAAACACCGGCTCCGATCTATTTAGAAATCCAATTTCAGTTTTTGTTGATGAATACGGTGGAATCTACGTGGCCGATTATAATAATGCACGGGTTCAATTGGTGGACAACGAAAATCCATACGGTGTAACAGTTGCAGGCGTTTCCTATCCCGGATCTGCACCGGACATGCTGGATCACCCGGAAAGTGTATGGATAGATGCTAATGGTGATTTGATCGTTTCAGACCTCTCCAACCACCGCATTCAAAAATTTAAAAATAAAATTTCTAAAATCTATACCCCTCTAATAGAGGGTAGCTACACTGCCAAAGTAGTTACCACAAAAGGTTGTAGTAATACCTCCAATCCAATAGTTATAGTTTCTGCTAAAACGCCTTCCGTAAGTATAACTGCTATATCAAACGCCATCTGCCCCGGTGTGCCCATTACATTTACTTCTACCAATGGTTATGGAGGAACACAACCATCTTACAAATGGAAAATAAATGGCATTGCGGTGGGTACTGACAGTGCTGCTCTTATAACCAGCAGCGCAAAAGCAGGCGATAAGGTTACTTGTGAAATGACCAGTAATTACACAGGTTGTATTAGCACGAAAACGGTTGTTAGCAACACGATAGATCTAATACCTGCTTCAACAGGTGTGGCTTCAGTAAAAATTTCGGCTGGTGATACAACGGTTTGCCAGGGAACACCAGTTACATTTTCAGCAACCCCTGGTAATGCTGGTAGTGCCCCAGTATATGAATGGAAGGTAAATGGTATAGCGCAGGCTACGAATACATCAACCTTTACAACGGCTGCTTTAAATAACGATGATGTGGTTTCGTGTATGATGACGAGCAGTGCCAATCTTTGTCCCGATGCTTTAACAGCCAACAGCAACCCAGTTGTAATACATGTAATTCCCAAATCAATTGCTTCCCTGCAAATAACAGCAAGCGATACATTGATATGCGTTGGCGACCGTATTGAATTTACTGCAATAGCTACCAATACTGGTACCACCCCGGTATATCAATGGAAGGTAAACGGGCAGAATGTTGGCAGTAATAGTTCGGTGTACAATTCGGCCTCATTAAAAAATAACGACGTGGTAAGTTGTGTATTAACCAGCAATGTGCCTTGCCTTGAAAACAGTAGCCCTTCATCAAACCTTGTAAGAGTGGTGGTGGATGATTATCCTGTAATTACCGTGAGAAAAGACACCGTGATTTTTAAAGGAAGCAACCTGCAATTAACTTCAACTATAACCGGTAACATAAAAACAATTGTGTGGACACCGGCTTCATCTTTAAACAATGCGGCCATTGTAAGCCCGGTTGCATCCCCTGCAGCTTCCACCATTTATAAAGTTACAGCCAGTACTATGGCAGGTTGCACATCAGGTAAACAGCTGGCAATAACAGTAATCGAAAATATAACCATCCCCAATGCATTTTCTCCCAATGGGGATGGCATCAATGACCAATGGATAATTCCCGGTCTGTCATCTTATACCGATTGCAGGGTAGAAATTTTTGATCGCTATGGCCAGCCAATATTTCAATCAAAAGGATATAATACTCCCTGGAACGGAACACATAATGGCAAGCCATTACCGGTAGGTACTTATTATTTTATAATTACCACAGGCTATGCCGGAGAAAAGAAGAGTGGCTCCATAACGCTAATAAAGTAAGATTAGAGGAGCGTTTACAGATGCTTTGTTAGAGGATAGATGACAGCAAATGTCTTTAGCGCCTTTGCGGCAAAAGAGTATTGTTGAATAACAAACTACATAAGCAAAATGCTTAGCGCACCTTTCCGCCTTAGCGCCTTTGCGGCAAAAGAAAATTGATAGATGATAGGCAGGATGAATTCTCCGCCGTATACCGCCCTGCCGCTATGCCCCCGTGGTTCAATAAAACTTAGTGTCCCTTTGTGCATTAGCGCCTTTGCGGCAAAGGAAAATGATAGTCAATAGATGACAGGCAGGATGAATTCTCCGCCGTATACCGCCGTGCCGCTGTGCCTCCGTGGTTCAAAAAAAACTTAGTGTTCCTTTGTGCCTTGGCGCCTTTGTGGCACAAATGAAGGACTCTTACTCACAACAAATCCCTTTGCCATGCAAGTCTTAATTTTACTGTATGCAAAACAGGCAACAGGCTTCTATCAATAAACCGGTATTTAAACTTAATACTGCAGACGATCAGTTTAAAGTGCAACCATCGCCAACACCCACAGGTGCACCGCCTTACCATTTAAATATTACAGATGTCAGCATTAAGCCTTCGGCTAATAAATTGGTATTTCATATGCTGGGCGATACAGGTAGTGCACGCATGCCACAGTTTCAACAGTTGGTTGCTGATGAAATGACCGAGCAATTTGCTGAAGCAGTCAATGATGAAGATCAACCTAAATTTCTCTACCACCTCGGCGATGTGGTATATCATTTCGGCGAAGCCGAAGAATATTATCGCCAATTTTTCAAACCCTATAAAAACTACCCGGCACCGGTTTTTGCTATTGCCGGTAACCATGATAGCGATATAAATCCCTCTCCGCGATCACCCTACAAAAGCCTGGATTCATTTATGAAAGTCTTTTGTAACAGCAGCCAGGGGTTCATTGACCTTGCTGAAGACAGCGATCGAAAAACCATGATACAGCCAAATGTATATTGGACTTTGCTAACACCTCTCGCCAGCATTATTGGCCTTTATAGCAATGTGCCCAAGTTTGGTTATGTGTCGCCTGAACAAAAAGATTGGTTTGTGAATGAACTACGAACCGCTGCAAAGGAAAAGGACAAGGCACTGATTGTTTGCATTCACCATGCGCCTTATTCAGCCGATAATAACCACGGCAGCAGCCGGCCTATGATTCAATTTTTAGAAAGCGCCTTTGATGAAGCCGGTGTGTTACCTGATATTGTTTTCAGCGGTCATGTGCACAACTACCAAAGGTTTAGTAAAGTATACGCTTCGCGAAAAGAAGTGCCATACGTAGTTGCCGGGGCAGGCGGGTATGTAACACTTTTTCCTTTGGTGCCTGCCAGCCAGCAGGGCTTTACTGCCAATGATTCCCTGCTTGCTGATGTTACCCTGCAAAACTATTGTGATAGCAAACATGGCTTTCTTAAAATCAGCATTGAAAAACAGGATGATGGCTTAACGCTTACAGGTGAATATTATACTATACCACACGTTACTGAGGTGCCACCCGATGTGCATGTTCCTTTGTTTGACAAGTTTATTATTCCAATTAAACGGGATTGAAAGCAGGATTTCATCAACCATAATTTACTTCTTTGAGTGCATTGTTTAACCTTGTTTTTAAAGTCTCGTAATCAGTAAATCCATTGGCCAGTAAATGAAACTTTAGTTCGCCTGTTTGCAAAAACACTGCCGGAAAGCCCGTTACTTTTAACTGCTTAACCAGCGAAAACTCATAATAGGCCTTCTCTTTGTATTCATCGCTGCCAAGCCTTGCATAAAAAATTTCGGAGTGAATGCTATATTTCTCAAGTAAGTGGCGATAAGATTCATTATCAGTTAAATCTCGGCCTTCATAGTGAAGTGCGTATTGCAGATCGGCTGCAAACTCAATGCTTCTGTCAGGATAAAATTCTTTAAAAATGCACATAGCAATGGCTGGCTTTTCAGAATGGGGATACCAGTCACTGTCCTCAAAGTTAAAAATGTGCCATAGATAATCGCTGCCAAATTTTGCACCGGTTAGCTCCTCAACATTTTTATATGCTTTTTGAATATAGCCTGCAGTAGCAGAAATATGCACAGGCTTGTTGGTAATGATCATTCCGCCAGAGAGAACCTCTGTTTCTATGATGTTTTTAAATTCATCAGCAATCTTCACAATTACTTTACTAAAGCCATAGCACCAGCCACAGTAAGCATCGTAACAATAAATCAATACGGGTTTCATACCGTCAAAGATAAAGTTGGCCGATAAGACAGCGTGTTACAAATTAATAAACGAAGTAACCATGTGTGCAAGCACTACAATGTCTGTTTCGGCAATTGAGTGCCGGGTATTAGGTAAAACAGCCACCTGGCCTTTTGGTAATTCTTTATAGACCGTAGTAGTTTCAACAAAGGAAACTGACTTGTCCCTATCGCCAATAATTAATAAAACCGGGCAGGTAATGTTGTTGAATTTATCGAAGCTAAGGGGGTTAAACTGGCCCAGATGCCTGAAAAGATCTGCAGTGTTAGCAAGCACAGCTTTCCAGTTATTAGCTGTAAATTTTGTGATGAGTTGGTTAGCAAAGTCAGGAAACTTTTCCTGAATAACATAAGGATTTAATTTGCCTATTTCTTTATCGGCGGAGGAATTATCCCAATAAAGCTTGGTGCCGATGGTGACAACTTTTTTAATTTTTTCCGGGTACGTGTATGCCAGATATAAAGCTATATATCCACCAAGGCTGTAACCGGCAATGTTTATAGTTTCTAATCCATTCTCATCCATCCAATGTAAAACCTGCCTGGCAAATGCTTCAATTGAAAAATCAGCGGTCACCGGCCCGCCATCGTGTCCCAACAAATTAATGGTATAAACCTTAAATGTGTGTTGTAAACTATTGCATAAAAGTTGCAAATCTTCTTTTGAACCTAAGGCACCGTGAAGCAGTAAAATTGTTTTCATTTCATGACGTTTTTAATCTTTCATGAATATTATGCTTAGCAGGTGGATTAAATAAGGAGCTGATACAAATGGTTTTGTTATACTGACCGCTTGACGGTTAATTAAAGTGTTTGGCTGCATTAAATGCAATTTTCATAAACATCCGTTAACCTGGTGGCAGGGTAATTGCAAAACCTAAGCTTAATCAATATTATGTTATGAAAAAATTGTTCATCGTTTTAATAAGCATTAGCGCTTTTGCCTGTCAAAACCCGGAGGATAAAGCAAATATTAAAAGTGATACTGCAATAGAATACCAGGAAGGCAGAACGCTTAATTCTCCGCCGGGTGTTACATCGCCGGATACTGCTACTGCTCCCCGTATGGATTCGACAATGCGTTAACTTACCGGGTTGTTATGCTATAAAATTGATTATTAAATAGCTTGCTCATGCCGGCTTTAGCCCGGCTACTATTTCTTTGCAAACCCTTACTATAGTTTGCTGTATTGGGGTGTAACTGAAGTTGGGAAAATATTTGAGGAATTTGCTATTATCAAAAGTTACTTTAGCAAGAGCAGTGTTGGCTGTTTCTTTTGTTAGCAATGGATCGGTTCTAAAACAAATTGACTTAAACGCTTCCACCCTCCAAATAAGGCCGGCTAAAAATGGTGTTACCTGTTTATGGGCAGCCTTTTTATTAAAAGCTTTAGCCATCATATTAAATACATTACGGTAGCTTTCATTTTCGGCCGACACAATAAACCGTTGCCCTGTCACTTCGCTGTCCATTAAACAAGTCATTATTCTTACAACATCCTGTACATCTACAAAACCACCAGTTCCGTTTGTATACCATGGAAATTGGTTATAAGCCGATTTAAACATACCTGCAGAACCCTTGTTCCAGTTGGCATTACCTAAAATTATGGATGGGTTTATAATTACAGCAGGCAACCCCTCCCCAATGCCCCTCCAAACTTCCATTTCAGCCAGGTACTTACTTTTCCCATACTCGCTGTTGCTTGTTTCTTTAGTCCAATGCATTGTCTCGTTTATATCAAAATCTTTTCTTATTCTACCCAAAGCAGCAACGGAGCTAACACATAATAATTTTTTTACGCCGCAGTTAATAGCAGCATTTACAACATTAGCAGTGCCCTCCACATTTGTTTTAAACATGGTTGTTTTTTTTGCCGGATTGAAAGAAACCACAGCAGCACAATGGTACACCTCGTCTATGCCCGGCATTGCCTCTTCAAGTGCAATAATATCAAGTATATCGGCGGTAATCCATTTAACAGCACTCAATTGTAAATCGGGCGGAATTGCCCCCCGATGAATAGCCGTAACCTTTTTACCTGCGTTAACAAGTTCTTTTATAAGATGGCTTCCAACAAGGCCTGTGCCTCCTGTAACAAACACATTTGCATTGGTCGGCGGAACATTATTATTTTCGGAAGGTTCAGTTGCAGAAGTAATTTGATCGGGCATTAATGGTGATAAATAATCCTTTAAGTACAGTTAGTAATTGTAAAATCCCTTTTTTGTTTTTCGACCCAGCCGGCCATCGGCTACCATTTGCTCTTGTAGGGCAGAGGGCATTAATCTTTCTGGCCGGCCAAGCGCTTCGTAAACCGATTTGCTGGCACTTAGGTTAATATCCATGCCTATAAGGTCCATTAACTTAAATGGACCCATTTTAAAACCGGCAGACTCAAGTACAGCGTCTACAGTATCTATATCAGCCAAACCATCTTCAACCATTTTCATAACCTCAAGATAATATTGCCTTGCCACCCGGTTTACAATAAAGCCGGGAAAGTCTCTGCAAACTACAGGCGTTTTACCCATCTCCTTTGCCAGATCTACAATTGCCTGTGTAACCACTTTATTAGTCTGTGTTCCCTCCACCACTTCAATCAACTTCATAATATAAGCAGGGTTAAAAAAGTGCATGCCCACCACCCTTTCGGCACAATTGGTTTGTTGTGCTATTGCATTTATTGATAGGGAAGATGTATTCGTTGCAAAAATTGTTTCGTTATTATTATAACCCGACAACTGATTAATAAGGCCGGTTTTTGCATCTAATTTTTCAACTATAGCTTCAATACATACATCTGCAACACAATCCTGTAGCCGGTTAACATACATAACAAGTTGCAGTATTGACAACCGCTGATCATCACTAAGTTTATTTTTAGCTACCTGTGCTGCCAGGTTGCTTTCAATTGAATGGCGGGCTGTGTTGAGTACGGTTGTATTTACATCAAACAAAATGGTTTTAAAACCGTGCTGTGCGGCCATCTGTGCAATGCCTGCCCCCATGGTGCCTGCGCCACACACAACTATGGTTTTAATGTTCATTAGCCATTTGTTTAAAGCTTGCAAAATTAAATGTTGTATTGGGTTGTTTAATGGTTAATTTATTACTAACCTGTTTTGTTTTATGCCACCATATTCTAAACATGGCGAAAAACAAACTTGAACATTTGTAGTTGACCAAAACTAAAAACCCCGGCAATGCCAGGGTTTAATTATATACCAAAATACATTCTTAATAAGAAGCTACTTTTTTGCGCTGCGTTAAATTGGCACTCACATTTTCTTCCATTGGTACTACAGCAGCCAATTTCTTAAGTTTGATGATACCAACAAAATGCATTACACGCATTACCATGTAAGTAGGATCGAACTCATACCATTTACGGGCAAAGTTTGCGTTGTTTTTTGCATGGTGGTGATTGTTTTGAAATAACTCTCCCATTAATAATATACCCCATGGAGATGAATTTTTGCTATGATCACCATTATTAAAATTGCTATAACCTAATTTATGACCAAACCAGTTTACAATAGCACCCTGACTAGGGCCCATTAAAAAGTGAAAAGGTAATAATAGGAAGAACCAGGCTGATGGTGCAAAAGCAACATAAAAAGCTATGTAACCGGCAGAGAATAACAGGCGACTTGTCCAGCTATAACCAATGCGGTCTAACTTTTCCCATACAGGAAGATACTCCCGGGTAAACTGCTTTTCTGGTAATCTTTCGCCGGTTAAAAACGATTGATAAATTTTAGCAGTGTGCAACATCATATGCCAAACATCTTTAAAAAAGTGTGGCGAGTGTGGGTCTTGTTCAGTATCGCTGTACTCGTGGTGCATACGGTGCATTACTGCATAGGCTCTAGGCACTAAAAACGAAGATCCTTGTGTAAACCAGGTAAGAAAATAGAAAACTTTCTCCCATGTTTTACTGGTAGTATACATTTGATGAGATGCAAACCTGTGCAGAAAAAAAGTATGAAAGAACAGGGATAAAAACCAATGACCAAAGAAAAAGGCGAGGATAGCGATCATGAGCGTAACGAATTAAATAAGATGCAAATCTAAGTTTATAAGTTTTAAAACTTCTAAGTGTTTAAACTCTGATATGTTAAAACCCGCCCCCATCAAAACATACCGCTTAAAATAAAAGTGTGTTTTTGCCCTAAAAATGAGCCTGCAAAAATAGAAGTTGCAACGTATAATCTGTTAATTACATATACAAATGCCTTGCCCATCAGGCATTAATCTGTAATTTTTATAGCTATGGCTTATAAAGCGCTGGTAAATTGTTTGAGGAAACGAATGTCGTTTTGTGAGTATAGACGTAAATCGTTTATACGGTATTTTAATTGACAAATTCTTTCAATTCCCATTCCAAAGGCAAAACCGGTGTATTTATTTGCATCAATATTAAAATTCTCAAGCATTTTGGTATGTACCATTCCACATCCTAAAATTTCTACCCAGCCTGTGTGTTTGCATAAACTGCAACCACTACCACCACAAACTGTGCAGCTAATATCCATTTCTGCACTGGGCTCGGTAAACGGAAAATAACTGGGCCTGAAACGGATCTTAGCTTCTTTGCCAAACATTTCCTGCACAAAAAAATATAGAGTTTGTTTTAGGTCGGCAAAACTTACATGTTCATCAACGTACAGCCCTTCAACCTGGTGAAAAAAGCAATGGGCTCTTGCACTAATCGTTTCGTTACGGTATACCCGTCCCGGGCATATAATACGTACCGGTGGTTTTTGTTTTTCCAGTACCCTTGCCTGTACACTGCTGGTATGGGTCCGTAATAATATATCCGGGTTTTTATTTAAGTAGAAGGTATCCTGCATATCGCGGGCAGGGTGGTGTTCAGGTAAATTAAGGGCAGTAAAGTTGTGCCAGTCGTCTTCAATTTCAGGGCCTTCTGCTACTGCGAAGCCTAATTTCTTAAAGATGGAGACAATTTGATTTCTTACAATTGATAGCGGATGCCTTGTGCCCACTGGTATTGGTTCGCCCGGTAGCGACCAGTCAAACTCAATATCTGCCCCTTTCGCCTCAGCCGCCTGCAGACTGGTTTTAAGTGCTTCATATCTTTCCTCAGCAAATGTTTTAAAGCTGTTAAGCACCTGGCCAAACTCTTTCTTTTGCTCATTAGGAACCTGTTTCATTTCGCCCATAATGGCCTTTACAACACCCTTAGTTCCTAAAAACTTAATTCTAAAAGCTTCTGCCTGGTCTTGGTTAGTAGCTACAAAAGCAGCCATTTCCTGCTTCACTTCTTCAATTTGTTGCAACAGTTGTTCCATGCGGCGAAGATAATAAATGAGGGGCTGTATTTATCGCGAAGCAAAAACGGAAAATAGGCCTTACAGGTCGCCCAGTTGTGGGCGTAAAATAATGTCTTCAACTACTGCCATTGGCGATAGTTTACTGGCTGCATAGACCATTTCGGCAATGTCAGTTGCTTCCATAATACGTTTGGGATCTATGTCAGCCCCATCCCAACTGGCCGACATGGTAGCACCGGGGCA
>JANPIA010000046.1:0-7191 GCA_031424735.1 Segetibacter sp. | reverse complement strand
TGATTACAAAGCCACCGGTATGCTGTCCCAACTGGCGTGGAAAACCCATGAACTCTTTGGTAAGCTGCAATACTTTTTGGAGATGTTTATCGCCGGGGTTCATGCCTTGTTCGGTAATACGTTTCCCTTCAAACCATTCATCGGTAAACTCCCAGATGGAACCTGAAATCCGGTTGATGGTATCCACTGATAAACCCATTGCTTTACCCACATCTCTTATGGCTCCTTTTTGATGTTGCTGCGTAACGGTTGCTACAATCGCAGCCCTGTCTCTTCCATATTTTTTATAGATGTATTGCATCACTTCTTCGCGGCGTTCATGCTCAAAATCTACATCAATATCGGGTGGTTCATTTCGCGCAGCAGAGATAAAACGCTCAAATAACAGGTCAAACTTTTCAGGGTTAACTGAAGTAATACTGAGGCAAAAACATACAGTTGAGTTGGCGGCCGAACCACGCCCCTGGCAAAGAATATGTTGGCTTCTTGCAAAACGAACTATATCATACACCGTAAGAAAATAGGGAGCATAATCCAGCTCTTTAATAAACTTAAGTTCATGCTTAATTGCAACTATGGTTTTAGCTGGCAGTGGTTCACCAAATATTTCTTTAGCACCTTTCCATGTTAAGAAGGTAAGTTCTTCCTGCGGGGTTCGCCCTTCACTCGTGATCTCCTCCGGGTACTCATATTTTAATTCATCCAACGAAAATTGACAAGCTTCAGCAAGTTGCTGTGTTTGATTGATAGCATCGGGATAGTAAGTAAAAAGCCGCAGCATTTCATCGGCTGGTTTCAGGTAGCGTTCTGCATTGGGATGTAAGCGATAGCCAGCATTATAGATGGTGCATTTTTCGCGGATGCAAGTCATCACATCCTGTAACTGCCTTCGTTGCGGAGTATGATAATGCACATCATTCGTAGCAACTACTGGTATGTTTAAACGTTGGGATAATTGTGTAAGCCGAAACAAATATTTGTTGTCATCGCCATGATAACGACGCGATGCAGCGATGTATAAATTGCTTTTAAAAACGCCACGATACTCTTTTAAAGCAATTTCAAATGATGGTTCTAACTCAAATACATCATTCAAAGTATCGGGTGGCAAGGCAATAAATTGCACACCTTCGCAATGCTGAAATACATCTGATTTATACAAATCACATTTACCTTTTTCTGCACGAAGATTACCAACGGTTAATAAATTACTCAGGCGCGAATATGCAGCTTTGTTAGTAGGATAAGCCAGCAGGCTTGGTCCATCTTGAAGGTCGAGCCGTACACCAACAATCAGTTTGATACCTACCTTTTTTGCTTCTGCATGTGCCCGAACTATACCGGCAAATGTGTTGCGGTCGGTGATGGCTATAGCCTTGTAACCCAGGTCAGCAGCCTGCTGTACCATCTCTTCCGGGTGTGATGCGCCCCGCAGGAAGCAGAAGTTGGTGGTTACCTGTAGTTCGGTGTACATTGTATTCATTATTTTCCGAATCACTAAGACACAAAGAGGTTACTTAGAGGTTTAAATAAATGTTTTTTGTGAGCCTTTGTGTCGTGTCTTTGTGGTTTAGGTTAACAAGCTTTTGTTATTCCCTTCAGCATCGTTGTGTCACTCACTTGTACTTGCAGATATGCTACTCAGCCTTTTTCTCAGCTGTTATTTATCATCTCACCATCTGTCACTTTCTTTGTCTTGAAACAAAGAAAGTAACCCCCGATATGCATCGGGACAGGCTCCGAAAATTCAAGAAAGGCACGATAACAGCCCGTTCTTTTCATTGTTCCTTGCTTGAGCTTTTGCGCTACTGTAACGTCGGCATTTGTGTTTCATGCGTATTCTTTTTTAGAACCATTAAACCTAAAACAATCATGATTTATCATTCACAGTTCATCACTCATCATTCATAGTTCATCATTCGCTGCTCCACTGCTCTTCACCACAGTAGTACAAAAGCCAAATTGAAATACAGATGCCGAAAACGGGCTGTTTCGTTTTCGGTTGCCTTTTTTGTTTCTTTTTTGGGCAAGCAAAAAAAAATATTCTACACCAGAATAGAGAATAAATGATGGCAAAGAACGAATGCCCAATAACAAGATTCACGCAAAAAATCCATGAATAAACCACTCATACTTTTCATCATAATGCCCTAAGCGAAACAACCAATACCGGCAACCCTGTTCATCTTCTGCAACATAATAATCCCGATGCTGTCCATCCTGTATCCACCACTCCTGCTCTATTCTTTCGGGTCCATCGGCTTTTATTATTTTATGCAGTTTGCCTTTATAACGAAAGTTCATAGGCGGGTAATCAGGAACCGGTGCAGTTACATCTATGTGCTGAGGCACAGGCAGCAATTGTATAGGTCGCGGCCGGTCCAATCTCCAGTCAATCGTTTTTTGTTCGTGCAGTGATGAAGCTTGTTTGAAAGATCGTTCAGGTAAATAATGCTCAGCGGGTAAAAACCTTTTAATTGCCTGTGCACCCAGCTTTCCCGATATACGATCTAATAATTCAGCAATCACCACATCATCCAATCCACCTTTGGCATCCCATAATTTTCTCTGTGCAGCAGTATGGTCTTCAACCCTTGGCGCTTCCAATACAAATAACTCTATTCCCAAACCCGGTGCTATGGTTTGCAGTTTTTCTTCAAATAATTTATAAAGATGATTGGCATTGCAGGAGGGGTGAATAGTAGAAATGGCTACCTCCTGAACATTTCCATCTACACGATAGGATTTAAACGAAGCGCTGCGAAGTCCTTTTTGCTCTTGCTGAAGACGTTTGCATAATGTTTTCAATAATCGTTTGAGCGCAATCTCAATGCCGGCTGCAGTAACTATCGGTTCCAGCGATGGCAGTCGTTCATTGTACGGCATTATTGGCTGCACGGGTTCAATAAATTCTTCCTCCACACCCAATGCCTGGTTCAATCGATGTATCACATGATTACCAAAACGCCTTTTGAGAGCAGAGCGCGGCATATTAACAATATCCTTGATTTGCCTGAGCCCCAGCTTATGTAATCGCTCCACAGTAGCAGCTTCCAAACGCAGCGCCTCTGGTGGTAATGTAAGCAGTGCTTCTAGGTTTTTACCATCAGCAATTATGTTTGACTGTTTACCGTATCGTGCCACAGCCCATGCCGTTCCAATTGTATCAGCCATTGCTGCGCGAACAGCATAACCCCGGGCTTTTATACGGCTGGCTATCTCTTTGAGGTAAGGCTCATCGCCACCCCATAAATGAGCGCATCCGCTTACGTCGAGAATGATACCACCCGGCGGATCAATGGCGCTGATCGGTGTAAAACGGATACACCATTCAGCGATGCGCTTCAATAATTTCTCACCAAGTTCAGGCATATCATCCAGCACCTGCAAAGCCGGAATAATGGCTCTTGCATCGGCTACAACCATACCCTTAAAAACTCCCTGCGCTTCCGCCAGGGCATTGGTTGCAGTTACCATCATTCGCCCATGCGAAGGAGCGCTTAAAACAAAAGCAGTATTGCGAAGCTGGGGCTGGCGAAGCGTAAACCAGTCTGTTGTAAGCGAACGAAACCATATGGAGATAAATCGTTTTGCCATCACCCTGCTTTTCGTTGCTGCAATTTATCAATAGCCACCAATTTGTAAGGATGCTGAAACCTGCCGCCCCGCCATTCTACCTGCCAGGTTCCGGTTTTGCCATTACGAACTTTTAAGAGCTCCACATTCCACCGCGCAAAACCTACCCCCGGAAGATCATTCAATTGCTCGCCTGCCAAAGCATTTATTTTCCAACGGCTAATAGAGGCTGTAACCAAATTCGTAGGATTAGTTCGAATAATAAAACCCGTAACCCGGCTTTGCTCAACTGCCAACTGAAGCCTTCTGCTGGCGGTAAAACTGATGTCTTGTATTTCTCCAATAACTGCTGATAGTCCATCGCACTTAAGGGCTTCTTCCAGTACCCACAACTTCTCTTTTTCTTTCAACGCATCAACGAATATTACTTTACCGGGCTCAATGCCAAAAGCATAAAGTGCAGCCGGAAAAATGGAACGCGATGAACTTATCCAAAGTGAAACACCGGCAGTACCCATAAGTGAGGATAAAATGCCTGCAATGAATCCACTGGTAGCCGCCTCATCTTGTAAGCCGCTGCAAATAAATTCATGCACGGCAGCCAATGGAAACGAAGCATGGGGAAAGGCATATTTAATAGGTCCAAGCCCTGCATCAAACAAAGAACTATTGCCTGCCTGTTTATAGTCTTGCAACGGTAGAATTTGCTTTTGCAATTCGGCAATAATATGTGCTTTTGAGAGAGACATAGGAAGTGCAAATTACTAAATATTTTAGCAAAATGGGGCGATTGTTTTATTCACTTAACGTCTATTGGGAGGATTAACCGTGTAGAATGAGAGCAGCAGCCAGAAAGCTACCGTTCTGCCGGTAGTGAGGTAAACGTATTGCGCACTTGTGCTGATTGATGCAGAACTTATTGCATAGTAAAAAATATCATTAACAGGAGTTTCCTACTTAAAAAGTTTAGTTACGGTAATTCAACTCCCCTCATAAGCAGAAAAGATTTGTTTGACAACATAAAGTCAATATTTTCAAGGAACTTTATTCCTGAACAGCTAAATCTTAATGAGTTCAAATAATAAAACAGCTTCGCCACCCCTCAATAAAAAATAGTTTGTATGATAAAATTTTTTTTAACCGCGTTATCTATATGCGGCGGTATTTATGCAGGCAATGCACAAACGCCGGTGTTAACCAATGCACCCGATAAAAACCTTAAGCTGATGACCGTAGAAGCATCGTGCGGGCAATGCAAATTTGGCATGCCTGGCAAAGATTGCGACCTGGCAGTACGCATAAAAGGCAAAGCCTATTTTGTTGATGGAACCAAAATAGACAACCACGGGGATGCACATGCATCAACAGGCTTTTGCAATGCCATAAAAAAAGCACAGGTACAGGGTGAAATAATTAACGAACGTTTTAAGGCTACCTATTTTAAGCTTGTACCAGATTCCATTCAAGTAAAAATTAGTGGCAATTAGCATGCGCTGCTATTTTTTTACTCCTCCCTTTACGCTGCAAACCATTCCTTGTTATTGCAACCCAAACTTCTTAAACCAGGTACCAATCAATGTGTCTCCCAATCTGGCACGGATGTAAATAAAGCATATATAGGGGCAGCCCGGCACAACTACCTCATAGCGGGTACATCCTGACCCCATCCGCTCCACATTAGATGGCCATCTCGTAGGCATAGTTATTTCACTTTGCATGATGTTCTGCCCTGCTACTATACGCGCTACGGTTTACGAAAACTCTTGCGGGATTATTCTCCCTGTTACAAAACAAAAAATCCGAATGGAATTATACATTAAATACATGGTAAGTCTTCGTTGCAAAATGAAGGTAAAAGAAGAACTGAGACACCTTGGACTAAATCATGTATTTGTTGATTTAGGGATGATTGATATATTGGAAGATATTTCTCCAAAAGTGCGGGAACAATTAAAACAAAACCTGCATAAGTCGGGGCTTGAACTCCTTGATGATAAAAAGAGCATCCTCATTGAGAAAATAAAAAACATTATTGTTGAAATGATTCATTCCGATGAGTTGCCTGATATAAATTATTCCGACTACATTGCTGAAAAGCTTGGTTATGATTATACCTACCTAGCCAATATATTTTCAGAGGTAAAAGGTATCACCATCCAACATTTCATCATCTTACATAAAATTGAAAGAGTAAAAGAGCTGTTACTTTATGATGAACTCAATCTTACAGCAATTGCACACAAACTTCATTATAGCAGCGTTGCCCATCTGTCAAACCAATTTAAAAAGATTACCAGTCTTTCTCCATCCTTTTACAAACAGGTAAAGGAAAAGCGCCAGGTGAATCTGGAAAACATGTGATATATGTAACCTTTTGGCAAACATTCGTAACAATCGGATGAGCTATAGGCGTCACCTTTGCAATGTGAATAGTTATCATTCACCACACAAAATCCACTATAAATGAAAAAAACGTTACTCCATCTTGTAACAGCTGTTACATTAATCTTCGCCCCTCTTATAAATTTTGCACAAGCCCCCACTTTAGGTACTGCCGCAAATTTTGTTTTGTTTACTTCGACCGGCGCAGTAACTAATGCAGGTATTTCACAACTTACCGGCGATGTAGGATCCAACAGCGGTTCCAGCACAGGTTTCGGCAATGTAAACGGTGTTATGCACGACAATGATGGTGCAAGCCTTGCAGCGTCAAATGACCTTCTAATTGCATACAACCAATTAAATAGTAGAATAGCCACTTTCTTTCCTGCACCCCTGCTGGGCAATGGCGCAGTACTTGTACCTGGCGTATATAAAACAACCGCTGTAACTACATTAAGCGGCGATCTTATTTTAGATGGCCAGGGCAATGCAAATGCTTTATTTATTTTTCAAATACAAGCGGCTTTCTCAACCAATGCTAACGCAAAAGTAAAATTGATCAATGGCGCGTTGGCATGTAATGTATTTTGGAAGATAGAAGGTTTAACAAGCATGGCTACAGCTACTTCCTTTAAAGGAACGGTTATAGCAAACAACGCAGCCATCACTATGAGTACAAATGATACATTGGAAGGCAGAGCCCTTTCTACTTCCGGTGCTGTTTCTGTAAATGGCGTTTTGGCTTACACTCCTGTAGGTTGTGGAAGCCCTGTACTGACCGGACCTGCTGCACCTAACCTTGCTTCTGCTGCTAACTATGCAATATTTTCAGGTAACGGAGGTGTTACAAATAGCGGTGTTACATATGTTACCGGCGACGTGGGAACCAATGTAGGTTTAACAACCGGCTTTAACCCTTTAAATGTAACAGGTACTATACATCCAATACCCGATGGCTCAACTGCAGCATGCGCAGCCGATCTATTAAATGCCTACAACTATCTTAATACGCTCCCTTTTGATATTGAGTTATTATACCCTGCCCAGTTTGGCAATAACCTGGTGCTTACACCGCACACCTACCTGATGAATGCGGCCACTACATTCACAGGTAATGTTTACCTGAATGCGCAAGGCAATGCCAATGCTGTTTTTGTTATTAAAATAAACGGGGCGCTTAGCACCAGCACCTTTTCAAAAGTTATTTTAATGAATGGTACACAGGCTAAGAAT
>JANPIA010000045.1:0-2749 GCA_031424735.1 Segetibacter sp. | reverse complement strand
TTCTTGCTTCCATTAAAGAATTAGAAAGCCACAGTTTTACAAGTTTTTTTAAAACGAATAGAGCAAAGCAACTTTTATTAAACGGAAAGCCCACCATTGCTAACCTGCTTAAAATAGTTGTGGGCGATGAAGCTTATTTTGAACAATATTTATTCGACCAGCAATTCAGCCACCGCGGATGGTCGGGTATGGCAGCCGCAGTTGAAAGAGAACCGCATACCTTACTCGATACTAAAATCATTTCGCTTCAAGATTTAATTGTGTTTGAATTAATGCTCGAAATTGATGCTCTTGATGCTGAACTGGGAAAACATTGGAAGCCCTTAAGCAGCACGATAAATACTCAACCAACAGATTTATTTGCAGATGTACCTTCAACAGAATTGCACGAAGTTTTAAAACTATGGCAGGATGCATTTGAATGGAGCTATTATGATGAAGTGCTTGCAGGCATAAGACAACTTAAAAAAAGCAACGCACAATCTCTTGCCACGGGTGGTTCTCATTCTCAGGTTGCCTCTTCTGGAAAGGATTTAGATGAGGTCTCTTTCCAGGCAATGTTTTGCATTGATGAAAGGGAAGACTCCATCCGCCGTCATATTGAGCATGTTGCTCCGGGTTGCCAAACATTGGGATGGCCGGGATTTTTCAGCGTTGAGTTTTATTTTGAACCTGAGAATGCGAAGTTTTACGACAAGCTTTGTCCTGCACCGGTTACACCAAAATACCTCATTAAAGAATATGACGTAAAGCATAAAAGAAAACATGAACTCCTTTACACTAACAAAACTCATGGCTTATTTGGTGGTTTCATCAGCACACTTACGCTTGGGTTTTTTGCTGCAGTAAAATTGGTGCAAACAATTTTTCGCCCAAAAATGAGCCCGGCAATTTCCAATGCATTTGCGCACATGAGCAAGGAGGGAAAGTTAACTATTGAAAACAAAAGTATTGATGACAGGGAAAATGATTTACAAGTAGGCTTTACAGTGGAAGAGATGACTGCCAGAGTGGAAGGGCTATTGAGAGGAATTGGTCTGGCAACAGATTTAGCCCCGATCGTTTATGTTATTGGTCATGGCAGTAGTAGTGCAAATAATCCACACCACGGCGCTCACGATTGCGGTGCATGCAGCGGCAGACCGGGTTCTGTAAATGCAAGAGTGTTTGCATTTATGGCTAATCATCCTAAAGTAAGGGTATTGCTAAATGATAGAGGAATTACGATACCAAATGATACTCAATTTGTTGGTGCATTACATGATACTGCCGCAGACCAGATGGAATTTTATGATGAAGATGTTTTATCATCAAAAAATGCTGAACAGCATATAATCAACATTCAATCATTTGAAAAAGCTTTGGACTTAAACGCCAAAGAAAGAAGCAGACGATTTGCAAGTATCAATACAAAGAAAAGTTTGAAACATGTACGTAACGAAATTTTAAAGCGGTCAGTTTCCATGTTTGAACCACGACCGGAGCTTGGTCATGGCACCAATACACTTTGCATAATTGCCAACCGCAATCTTTCTAAAGGACTGTTTTTAGACAGGCGTGCATTTATGAATTCGTATGATTATCATAATGACCTGGATGGCAAATTGCTTACAGGAATCATGCGGCCCATCGGAATTGTCTGCGGCGGCATCAACCTCGAATATTATTTTTCAAGAGTTGATAATTATAAGTTAGGCGCAGGCACAAAGCTTCCGCATAACGTAATGGGTTTGATTGGCGTGGCAAACAGCAGCGATGGGGATTTACGTCCCGGTTTGCCCTTGCAGATGATTGAAGTGCATGACCCTGTTCGCTTAATGGTTATTGTAGAGCATTATCCCGAAGTGGTTTTAAAAGTTATTCAAACTGCACCCGAAATGTATGAATGGTATATAAATGAATGGGTGCACATCCTGGCAGTTCATCCCGAAACAAATCAATTCTTCATTTTTAAAGAAGGTGCATTTATAGAGTATCATCCTTTAACCAAACAAGTGAAAACAGTTAATGACATGCTCATGCTGGTTGAAGATGCAAAAGAAATGGAGACAAATTATATTGTTCATGCAACACAAGAAAACCTCCCTGTTTACTCTTTAGAAAAATAACCATGTCGCAAATACTTCAATTATTTATTTTACTTCCGCTGTTTGCTTTTTTAATAAGCCTGGTGCTTCCCCGTAACAAAGAAAAATATATTTCATGGCTGGCGGTTGGTACAACAGGCGTGCATTTAGGAGGCTGTTTTATTTTTATTATTTATTGGCTGCTGCATGACTATCCAATTCTTGATATCAAACAAATTGTGCTGTATAAATCGCCTGCGTTTGAATTTTTTATCAATTTTTATTTTGATAAAACTACAGCCGTGTTTGCTTTGGTGGGCTCCTCCATTATTTTATTGGTAAGCATTTTCAGCCGCTACTATTTGCATCGTGATGAAGGCTTCAAACGTTTTTTCAACACCCTCCTTTTATTTTTCCTGGGCTATAACCTCGTAGTTTTTTCCGGCAATTTTGAAACACTTTTTATAGGCTGGGAAGTTTTGGGTTTTTGTTCTTTTCTGCTGATTGCATTTTACCGGGACAGGTATTTGCCTGCTAAAAATGCTTTAAAAGTAATTTCCATTTACCGGCTGGGAGATGTGTGTTTAATGCTTGCGCTGTGGATGTGTCATCATATTTTTCATCTTAACGTAACTTTTTCACAGCTTGCAGATAGCAATTTTATTGATGGTTATCATTTGCAA
>JANPIA010000044.1:0-26192 GCA_031424735.1 Segetibacter sp. | reverse complement strand
CCACAACCGTGTGCAGGGCTTGGGCGAAATGGCGGGATTAATTCAAGGCTTGTGTCCTGATATTAGCATTGGCTATGCCCACGGACAATTAGAAGGTCACGAGTTGGAGGAACGCATACTTGATTTCATTGACAAAAAATATGATGTGCTGGTTTGTACCAACATTGTTGAAAGTGGTGTTGATATTCCTAACGTAAATACAATTATTGTAAACAATGCCCACCAGTTTGGATTAAGCGATTTGCACCAGCTACGCGGAAGGGTTGGTCGCAGCAATAAGAAAGCTTTCTGCTATTTACTGGCCCCATCACTTAGCACACTACCCTCAGACAGCCGTAAACGTTTGCAAACTCTCGAGCAGCACAGCGACCTTGGAAGCGGCTTCCAGATTGCCATGCGTGATCTGGATATTCGCGGAGCCGGCAATATGCTGGGCGGCGAGCAAACAGGATTTATGGCAGAGATAGGTTTTGAGATGTACCAAAAAATATTGAATGAAGCTATCCATGAATTGAAGCGAAGCAAGTTCAAAGAATTATTCAAAGAGGAGATACTAAAGCAGGATGAATTTGTAACAGACTGCACCATTGATACCGATTTGGAGATACTGATACCCGACAGGTATGTTGATAGTATTACAGAGCGCCTATCATTATACACCCGTTTGGATAGTTGCGAGAATGATGCGGAACTGGATGAGTTTAAAAAAGAAATGCTCGACAGGTTTGGCCCCGTTCCTCAGCCGGTGGAGGATTTATTTACCACGGTACGTTGCCGAAAGCTTGGTGTAAAACTGGGCTTTGAAAAAATGACCCTTAAGGATAATACACTTCGTTGTTATTTTATCAACCGTCCCGATTCGCCTTATTTTGAGTCGGAAGTGTTTAAACATATACTTGGATTTTTGCAAACCGGTACTAACAAAGCAAAGCTTAAACAAACGGGTAAAATGTTTTTGCTGGTGGTAGATGATGTAAAAGATATGAACGCCATGCACCGCTTTCTAACAAGGATGCAAGATGAGGTAGTTGTTCCGTTGGAAAGAGTGGAGGCGTAGGTTAAACCATGTTTTAGAATTTGGGAAGCTTCAAATTATATCAATGTAAAACTGGCTGGCAAGTTTCCGGTCCTAACAAATTTTCACCCGCTTTCCCTTATAGTTCCTCATAACACTTTATCTTAGTTGAATAACGATTCTGCCTGTTGAAGAGTGCGACGCAACGATGTATCTGGATGTACAAAAGCTCGTAACCAAATTTTCTTCCCTTAAAACTTTTATATGTTAAGCCGCGTTGCAAATACAGTTTACTGGCTTGCCCGTTATATGGAACGAACGAACAGCATGTTGCAGGTGTTGCGTACCAATTACATCGCATCGCAAGACCAGGTGAACGATTTTCCGTGGCGACCTGTACTGCAACTTTACGGGCAACTAAAGCCTGAAGAAATTGACCTGGTTGAAAAGAACTCGCGGCAGGTAATGGCTTACACTATTTTCGACCGAACAAATTTATCGTCGGCTTACAACAACATCGTTCAATCACGTGAAAATGCGCGTTCAATTCAGGATCATATTACCAAGGAGGTATGGCAGTGCCTGAACGATTATTATCACTTTGTTCGCAAACCTTATGTTGAAGACCAGGTGAAAAATGGCGACCCGGTTTCGGCCATCGATGCCATGATACGTAATGGACTGCTATTTACCGGAACGGTTGATAATACTATGACAAGGGATGAAGGTTTCATATTTATGTCGATAGGCAAATACATTGAGCGTGCCCTGCAAACCACTGATATTTTACGGATAAAACTAATGGAATTGGATAGCGACCAGGAACACCCCGGTGAAGCGCCCGGACTGCGCTACCTGTTGTATTCGTTATATGGATTCGAGATTTACTTAAAAACATATAAGGGCAACTTCAATGCTGAAGATGTTTTGCAACTGGTAATTTATAATGCCGATTTTCCGCATTCGGTTTTATATAGTTTGGAAAGGCTTTACCGTTTGTTTGAACGGCTGAAATCTGAAAGCCTGCCCGAAAATTACGAGCAGCTTGATTTTTTGATTGGCAAAACAATGAACAATGTAAAGTACAGCAATGTACATGCAGGCAACAACCTGCAATTGGGTGAATTTCTCTTCCAGGTTCGAAGGGATTTGGTGGAGATATCGGGTTCGTTCAGCAAGCATTATTTTGGAAACTCTTAATTCAACACATGGCATCCTACAAAATAAAACATATTACCCGCTACACATATGCATCAACAGTTATCGACTGTACCAACCAGGTGATGTTGTACCCGTTAATTGATGCAAATCTCGAAGTGAAAAAACACGAGATCGTTATATCGCATCACCCGGTTATTGAAACCTTTATAGATTATTTTGGTAATCAAACCGGTGTATTCTCCATTATAAAGCCACACTCCGAACTGCTGATAGAATCGATAGCGCAGGTAATAACAAAGCCTGTGGTTTTGCCTTTGGATGGGATACCGGCTGCTGAGCAATGGGCGCATTTAACTGAGTTGGATAACCAGATCCCTTTCATTGATTTTTTAACGAAGGAAGCTTTTAAGTCGCTACCCGAAGTAGAGGAATCGTTGCAGGGCATATTTGATATTAACCAAACGCCGCTTAAAAATGCCGCCGCATTATCGGAGTATGTTTATAATAATTTCTCCTACCAAAAAGGCGTAACCAATGTTGAAACCGATGTTGAAGAAATATGGAAAATAAAAGCCGGCGTGTGCCAGGACTTTGCCCATATGCTGCTGGTTTTTTTGCGCATGCACGATATACCTGCACGTTATGTTAGCGGTTACATTTGCCCGAAAGATAAAGAGATGCGCGGCGAAGGTGCAACCCATGCCTGGGTGGAAGCTTACATACCCGGCTACGGATGGCTGGGTTTGGACCCAACCAACAATTGTATAGTAAGCGACAGGCATGTAAGGCTTGCCGTTGGCAGGCATTTTTACGATTGCACACCGGTGAAGGGAACCTACAAAGGATCTGGTGAGCATACGCTGGAGGTATCGGTTGAAATTGAAAACGGCACGCAAAAAAAGAGGGAAGAAAAAACCAGTTTGCCGGTATTCAGTTACCAGTCTAAAAATCCCGGAGAGCCCATCAATTCCTATCGTTATTATTTAGAGATACAACAAAAACAGCAGCAACAACAGCAACAATAGCCTGCTATTTTTTTGGACCAGGCATCTACAATCGCTTCACCATCGTTGCGTCGCCCTCTTGTACGTGTATAGCTTTTTTCAACTATTGCCAACTAAGCTGGTGCCAAACTTCAGGTTATAAAACCGTACAAGTCTATTCTTATTTGATCGCTTTGTTACCCAGGCTACGGTATATAACTATTTGTAAATGCCCTGTTTGTTTTTGCTGAGTTTTTTGCTGCGAACACTTATCCCATAACTTTGCTCAATCATAAAACGATCGCTTATGTACCAAACATTATTAACCGAATTGCACAACCATGTTCTGGTTATTACAATCAACCGGCCCGATAAACTCAATGCCATCAATAACCAGGTAATGAGCGACCTTTACCAGGTAATGAATGAAGTGTATAACAACCCTGGTATTAAATCGGCCATCATTACCGGTAGTGGTAACAAGGCATTTGTTGCCGGTGCTGATATAAGTGAATTTACAGGGTTGGGAAGGCAAGAAGGGAAGGCATTGGCAAAAAAAGGACAGGATATTTTTAAGAGGATTGAAGATTGCAAAAAGCCGGTAATAGCTGCGGTAAACGGTTTTGCTTTAGGTGGTGGTTGTGAACTTGCTATGGCATGTCACTTCAGAATAGCCAGCGACAATGCAAAGTTTGGTCAGCCCGAAGTTAACCTTGGATTGATACCTGGCTATGGCGGTACGCAGCGGTTGGTACAACTAATTGGCAAGGGCAGAGCGGTAGAACTTTTGATATCGGGTAATTTGGTTGACGCAGCTACAGCGTTACAATACGGATTGGTGAACCATGTAGTACCGCAGCCCGAACTTATAGATAAGGCAAAGGCGATATTGGAAGTAATAAATTCAAAAGCGCCCTTGGCAGTTGCCGCCTGCCTGCAGGCTGCCAACGCTGTTTTTGATGAAACAAAAAATGGCTACGATGCGGAGATAGAAAGCTTTGCAAACTGTTTTGCCACCAGCGATATGAAGGAAGGTGCATCCGCCTTTCTCGAAAAACGAAAACCCGTTTTTACGGGGAATTAACCAGCATAAAAAAACCGCCTTTAAATGGGGCGGTTTTTTTAGTGTTTAAATTAATTGTTTCCACCTGGTGGGCGATTTCCACCCGGGCGCATTGGCATACGGCTGTAATAATCATCAATCTTTGTGGCTAGTGCCTCATCCTTCAGCTCGGCTGCCCATTTCTTTTTTCTTTCTTCGTTCAGCGCTTTAATTTTTGCTGCTTTGTCGGTTTCACTGGCAGACTGGTCCATCCTGATCTCCCTCATTTTTGGTTGAAATTCCTGTTGAACTTTCAACACGGTTTCTATTTGCGCGTCGGTTAAACCTAAAGAATCTTTAAGTCTCACTTTTTGCTGTTCACGGAATCTCTCAGGTCCGCCTTGACCGCCTTGACCGCCTTGTGCCTGGGCAGCACCAAAGCCTAACAGCATAAACAGCGGCACTAATACTAATAATCTTTTCATGATGGTTTTATTTTTTGTAAGCGAAAATTAGGGCTTAAATACAACACGCAGTTTCTTTTTCGGTGTAGGGTAGGTATTTTTTCGGTCTAACCATTTTTGCAATTTTAAGTATTAAACGGGCATTAAAAAACCCCGCTTTCTGGGCGGGGCTTGTTAACGTATCATTCACTTATCTTAAAAAAAGCATTTCCCTGTACTTAGGTAGTGCCCACAAATTATCATCAACCAGCAACTCCAGTTTATCAACATGATAACGGATTACATCAAAGTATTTGCCTTTAACCGTATCGTTATAAGCAATCGCCTTTTCACGGGTATCAGTCAGGTTGTTGCAAACCTTTCTTGCTTCAATCATCTCCGAAACGTTGGAACTAATGGTACCAATATGTTCGGTTATTTTATCAAGAATTAATCGTTGTGTTTTAAAGGAATCCTCAGCTATTCCAAGCTCTTTCAAACCCTTTACGTTGGTGATAAGCACATTCTGATAGTTGATAGCAGCCGGTAAAATATGGTTGGTTGCCAAATCGCCCATTACTCTCGCTTCTATCTGTACCTTTTTAATGTATTTTTCCAGTTCAATTTCGTGGCGCGCTTCCAGTTCGTTGTGGGTGTACACACCATTACTTTTAAACAGCAGCTTCGCTTTTTCGGTAACCATAGCATCTAATGCGAGTGGCGTGGTCTTCACGTTTTGCAAGCCTCTTCTTTCCGCTTCATTTGCCCATTCTTCACTGTAACCGTCGCCTTCAAATAAAACCTTTTTGCTGTCTACAATTGCTTTTTGAATAACATGCATTAAGGCGATTTCTTTCTTCTCACCCTTCTCTATCAGTTCATCCACCTCTTTCTTAAATGTTTTCAGCGTTTCTGCCATTATCGTATTTAATGCTGTCATGGCATTTGCACAGTTGGCTGCGGAACCCACTGCACGGAATTCAAATTTATTACCGGTAAACGCAAACGGAGAGGTACGGTTACGGTCCGTATTGTCTAACAGTAATTCCGGAATGCTGCGGTGAAGGTCAAGTTTCAAAATAGCTTCATCCTGATCATAAAACTTTTCGCCTACTCTGCCCTCAATTTCACCCAACACTTTGGTAAGGTATTCGCCAATGAATACAGAAATTATAGCGGGAGGCGCTTCATTTGCCCCAAGGCGGAAATCGTTGCCTGCACTGGCAATGGAAGCTCTCAGCAAATCCGAATAATCGTGCACTGCTTTTATGGTGTTGACAAAAAACGTGAGGAACATCAGGTTGGTCTTAGGCGTTTTGCCGGGAGCCAACAGGTTCACTCCGGTATCGGTAGACATACTCCAGTTGTTGTGCTTACCACTTCCGTTAATGCCTGCAAAGGGCTTTTCATGCAACAGCACTTTCAGCTTATGGCGCTTTGCAACGCGGCTCATCACATCCATTAATAAAGTGTTGTGATCAACCGCCAGGTTACATTCTTCAAAAATCGGGGCGCACTCAAATTGCGATGGCGCTACCTCGTTATGGCGTGTGCGTAAAGGAATGCCAAGTTTATAACTCTCCGCCTCATAATCTCTCATAAACGCATACACTCTTTCTGGTATCGAACCAAAATAATGATCTTCCAGTTGCTGACCTTTGGCCGGCGATGCACCATACACTGTACGATCGCACAGGGTAAGATCGGGGCGGGCACTTGCCAGCGCTTCGTCTATTACAAATTATTCCTGCTCCCAACCGAGTGTGGCGGTAACCTTGGTTACATTCTTATCAAAATAGTTGCAAACTTCTACTGCTGCTTTGTCGAGAGAGACCAATGCTTTCAGCAATGGTGATTTATAGTCGAGACTTTCACCGGTGTAGGAAACAAATATCGTAGGGATACATAGCGTACGTCCGTTGCCGATTTCCATGATGAATGCAGGAGAAGAAGGATCCCATGCTGTATAGCCACGTGCTTCAAAAGTTGCCCGTAATCCTCCGCTGGGGAATGAAGATGCGTCGGGCTCCTGTTGAATAAGCGCTGCGCCATCAAATTCTTCTATAGATGTTCCATCGCTTTTTATCGTGAAAAAGCTATCATGCTTTTCTGCCGTAGTACCTGTTAAAGGTTGAAACCAGTGTGTAAAGTGTGTCACGCCTTTACTTTCCGCCCATGCACGTAAGCCATTGGCAATTTGGTTTGCTACAGCCCTGTCAATTTTTTTGCCTCCTTTAATACTTGTCATCAGGCTCTTAAAAGCCTCGTCGCTAAGGTATTCACGGGCTGTTTTTAGCGTAAATACACTTTCTCCGAAAATGCCGGTAATTTTTGTTGAAAACGGCACTGAAACTTCGTGGTTAGAATTCGTTAGGCTATTTAACGCCTGTAATCGTAAAGACATACAATTAAATTTGGTTCACAGCAAAGAAATGGTTTTTTTTAAAAAAACATGTTTATAATTTGCTGATATAGATAAAAAACGAGTTAAAAATCGATCATCCAACATCATATACATCGTTCCTAAGATTTATTGAAATATTTTATTTTATTTAATTTGAATGGTACGGTGAGTTTACACAGCAGCATAGTAAAAAAAAATGGAAGCACAATGCTCCGGTAACGAACTATTGCACCTGTGAACGTAATGGTGTACCCGGCTAAAAGCAGGATAGTTACACTGAAGAAAATGCAAAACCAGTTAAAAGGTGTAACAATACTTTTTTTGTTATGATAAAACATTGCAGCCACCACCAGGAGCCACAGCAAACAGATTTCAAAAAAAGCGGGTAGTACAGCCGGATTTGTTATTTCAGTTACATGCGGTCTGAAAAATGCCATATCAATTGCGGTAGGCATAAAACCGGCAAAGCTGTTAAATGAAGGTTTCAGAGCTTTTACATTAATAATCGAACCCCCTTCAAGCTGTAAAAATTCTTGTTGTTTCTGTACAATAAAGGCAGGCAAATCTGCGGCGGGGTATATTGTTCCAATCAGAAAGAACAGGATGATCCCTACAAGATAGGTGAGGGAAAAAATCCATACAGTGTAACGGTTCTTCTTTTCAGAAAAATACCAACATGCCAGTGCAGGTATTAAAGCGATAATGATATAATTACGAAGGAAGAATATTATAAGAAAGCAGAAACCGGTGATGATAATTTTTTTAAATGTTGACTTACCGGTAATGATGAAGCGATAGCATTGAAATACTATTACGCCAAGGATAGAAAGTATCAAACCGTCCTTATGAATTCCGCTGCACCAAAATAAGGTGGAGGGTAGCAGAAAAATACCCGCTAAAATAGCCGTTTTCCGTTGCGGAAATATGTGGATGAACACTTTAAACAGGCATACCAATCCAACGAGGAAAATAAAATTGAAGAAGATGATGTTGGTGTAATAGCTATCATTAGTGAAAACATTCATCATGGCAAGCAACTTTACAATGATGTTGCTTTTAAGATCGTTCCAGTAAGAATTTTCACCGGAAAAGATATTGCCTGGTTGGGCATAACCATGGTGAAAGAGATCGGCGAAAAATGCTACAGGATCTTTCATCAGCCATTTCTTTTCAGGAATGCTTAGTCGGAAAAAACGCCAGGTATCGGCACCCGGGTAATATTTTGGAAGTTTATAAAACCACGCATAGGCAAATGCTGCCAGTATTTTCAACCAAAAAAAACAAATTAGCCACCATTTGCCAATACCTGCGTTTTTATAAAATGGAATAACAATTAGCAGCCACGAAAAAAGAAGTAGATAGAATATAAAAATGGCTGTTTCCAAGCTTTGGTTTTAAACCTGTATTAATCGATAAGGTTGTTTTTTACAGCGAAGAACACAAGACCGGCAGTGTTTTTCAAGCCGAAACGTTCCATCAGTCGCTCTTTAATACTTTCCACTGTTCGGGAACTAATGCTCATCCTTTCACCTATTTCCTGGCTCGTTAATTCGAGGCAAATGTTTTTAAGTACATCCCTCTCTTTGGGTGTAATATCAAAATCTGTAGTGAGTGATGGAACCGCCCTGGCCTTGCTGTGCGATTTTTTTAGCAATATCCGGTTAACAAAATTGTTCAGGTAATATCCTTTGGTAACCACGTCGGTGATCGCTTTTTTTATCTCGGATGGATCGGTGCTTTTTAACAGGTAACCATTGGCACCATTTTCCATCAGGTGGGTAACAAACCGGTCATCTTCATGCATAGTTAAAACTATAATTAAAATGTGCGGGTAGTGTTTGCTTATGTACTTGGTAGTTTCTATGCCATCCTTAACCGGCATACGAAGATCCATTAGAATTACATGCGGCTTCGCCTCTTCTATCTGATCTAATAATTCTTCCCCGTTGTTGGCTTCCAGTACAAACTTAAGGTTGGAATAATGCCTCAGTGAAAGAATTACACCTTTCCGAAATATTTTATGGTCGTCTGCAATGGCTACTCTTATATCTCCCATAATATTTCAAATGTAAAAACATTAATGCCAACGAACCCCGCCTATCTTTCCTCCCGGTCTTTCGGAATATCAATGGTGGCTTTATAAAAAGATTCCGACGCATCCTGTTCAAAAAGGATATCGCCCTGTATAACTTTTAGCCGGCTTTGAATGTTTTTCAATCCTAAACCGATGTTGCTTTGGCTCATTTTAATAAAGTCTTCGTGTGTTAATCCCCGCCCATCATGGTGCAGCCTTATCAGCATATTTTCGTCGCCATTGTGCTGGGTGAGGTGTATAAAACTTGCATTACTATGTTTAAGAATATTGTTGATCAATTCCTGGATCACTCTAAACACCAGTAATTCTTTTTCAGGCTTTAACCGGATTTTGTAATCGTGAAAACGGCAATTCACATTTAATGTTCCTGATCCATTTATTTTTTGAAAGAAATCGTTTACAGCGCTTTCCAAACCAAAGTTTTTCAACGTTGGTGGCATCAGGCTATGCGATATATTCCTGATCAATTGTATGGTTTCGTCGATAATTTGTTTGGCGTTAAAAATGGATTGCAACTGGGTAGCTTTATCCAGGTTCACCATGTTTTCACTTAAATACAAACGTGCGGTAGCAAGTAGAGGGCCCGCGTCGTCGTGCAAATCAGCGGCTATCCTTTGCCTTTCTTCTTCCTGCAATTTAATAGAAGCCCGCAACAGAAGCTTTTGTTGTTCCGCTTCCATTTGTTGCATTTTTAACTGGTAGCGTATTACTCTTCGCTGATGAAAAATGATAAAAACAATAAGTGCTATAGTTAAAAACAACATGGCGATAGTGCCTAAAAACATTGCAGAAGAAATGCCGGTTGCTTGAAGTAGGGTCATAGGATTTTGGGCAGCGCTCGTTGTTTAATGGAGTTGAAATTTTTGGGGCACAGATTTTTGTTTTTTCATGATCACCGCTATGGAGAGGAAAATTGTCTTTACAATTAAAAATATAGAATTAAGGATGAAATATTTTTTCTGATCGTCTTTATTGAGTGATGACAGGTAGAGGAAAAGGAAAAAGGTGCCGGCCGAGTATAAAAGGTACCCAACTACTACCCAAAAACGTGGCTGTATGTAAATAAAGGGTGAGTCGGGCTTTTTAATTTGTTCGTAAAAGTAACAGATAGATAAAAGAAGGATAATGATGAATTCTATATTGATACAAAGCTCCAAATAGGAGGTATTTCCCTTTTGTAGAAATAGAATGCCCCAGATAATGGATGCGCCTAGCGCTAAAAAAGCAACAAGCTTTTTTGCAAAGGCGGAATGTAAAATCGTTCTAAAAAAATAACTAATAAAAAGTGTTTCAATCAGGGTGAAAGTATTTGTCCATCCCGAACTGTTTTTTCCGTGGGTATATAAATAAACGGATATAGTATCGATGAAAAAACCAATGAGTACTAATAACAAAATTACCCGTATCACTTTATCTGTTGTTCTCTTACGAAAAATCAGGTAAAGTAAAACGGGTAATAACTCTATAAAAAAAGATATATCGGAAATGTTATCGTACAGGGGAACAGGTTTGGTTCAAATATAATAAGATATACTGAACCCGGTAAACCGACAGTTACGATATTTAAAAGTTACAAAACCACCGGGATCAAAACCAATCTAAACTGCCATCATCAGAACCGCCTCCACCATCTCCGCAATAGGGGGGGCACATTTTTGCCCGGTCGGCAACAATGCCTTTCTTCCTGACCAGTTCGCCATTATCGCCAACCGTTGAATAATGTAAAATATTGTTACCGTCGGCATTCACACCAACTAAAACCAATTGTTTAATACCAAGTTCGTTTATGGCATTAAACATTCTAATACCAACCACACCGGGTTGGGCAAGAATTGCTTCTATTTGATTGCGCCCCATAAAATAAGCTAAAACTTCATCGGGGTTTTGGTCAAAATGATTTTTAATCATTTTTGCACCTAATTCGTAGCCGATGTCTGCACCTACTTCAGGTGTGTAGTTCTTATTTTGTTCAATTACTTTTCCCTTTACAACAATTAATTCAGTGTTCATGGTGAATGTTTTTGATAGGGTTAGATGAAAGAATACCTGTTCATCATGCTTAAAAGTGCTTGTTTAGTATTTTATCCACAACAGGTCTTTATGATTCAAAAGATGCCTATTTTGGCTGTAATTCAATATCCTACAGGATTCCACTCCTTGTACACAATTGTTAACAATCGTTAAAATATAGTACTTATTCGATTGATGAGCGTAAAAATACGCTTTTTAAAATCGTAAGTTTCCTGATAGCTGTTTATTTGTCGGGTAGTTATACCAGGTATTTTTCAATTCATGTTGCTGTAAGTTTATAATCTAAAACCCAAATGATCCATGGCTGATGAAAAAATCATCAAAGTTGCACTTGCTGATGATCACAAAATTTTCCGCGACGGAATTAGAATGGCATTAAAGAACCGGGAATTTTTGAAAATACTTTGGGAGGCCGATGATGGTAAGGACATGATGCACAAGCTGCGTATAAAAGTTCCGGATGTTTTACTTATGGATATCAGGATGCCAGAAGTAGATGGCATTAATGCTATTCAACTTATACGCAAGGAGTATGAAGAACTGAAAATTATTGTTCTGAGTATGTACGACGATAAAGAAACCATCACTAAAATGATGGAATTGGGCGCCAATGCTTTTTTAACCAAAACATCGGAACCGGATGAAATTTACAAAGCCATCATCACCTGCATAAACGAAGATTTCTACTTCAACGACCTGGTTAATTCCGCTGTGCTTTTAAGGCTTCAAAATAAAAAGGCGGTGCGAAAATTTTATCCAAACGTTATCAAGTTTAACGAGAAGGAGCTGAAAATTTTGAAGCTAATCAGCGAAGACAAAACTACGGAGGAAATTTCTGAGAATATATTTTTGAGTCCGCGTACTGTAGAAACCATCCGGCAAAATATGAAATCGAAAGTGGGGGCAAAAACCATTGCGGGGTTAGTAATGTATGCAATGCGCAACAAGTTATTAGAGTGAAAAGCCTTCACTACCTACCTATAAAAAATGCCAGATTTATTGGGTTGAACAACGGTTGCAAACGATTTACAGAAGTGCTGTGCACAGAAATATGTTTACGCTCTCGGGTCGATGCCATAATTTTAGCCTTAACAATCCTCGTTAAAAAATGCAAAACAATACACCGGAAAAGATTAAGGTAATCATTACAGACGATCATGCGCTTTTTCGTACCGGAGTAAAAACTTCACTTTCACATTACACTGATATAGAATTTTTAGGAGAGGCAGAAAATGGCATGCAACTTTTAAACCTTGTAAAGTTTTTGAAGCCAGATGTTATTTTACTGGATATTCAAATGCCAATAATGGATGGCATTGCAACTTTACCAGAGGTGAAAAAAATTCTTCCGGAGGTGAAGATTATTATGCTTACGATGAATGATGATGTGAGTATGATAAGCCGCCTGATGGAAATAGGTGCTAACAGCTACCTAACTAAAAACAGCGACAGTGAAACTATTTATGAGGCTATAAAAACAGTGTATGAAAATGAATTTTTCTTTAACGAATACACAAATAAAGCCATGCTGAATGGTTTGCGAACCAGGCGGGTAATGGAAGCCACGCAGGCAGATGAAGCCGAATTAAGTGATAAGGAAATGCAGGTGTTAAAGTTGATGTGCGATGAAAAAAGTACTAAGGAGATCGCGGATATTGTGGATATCAGCCCCCGCACAGTGGAAGCAATCAGGGACAGACTAAAATTAAAAACCGGTGCTAAAAGTACTGCGGGTCTTATTTTATATGCAGTTAAAAAGGGAATTGTTGAAGACTAATCTTTCAAAGAACATATAATTGACTCCCGGTAAACTACCGGGAGTTTTTGTTTAAATAGTACGTATGACTGAATACATTAACGTAAATGGCAAGGTGCTTAGCCGCGATAAAATTTCGATCTCGCCTGATAATCGTTCTTTCCGGTACGGCGATGGCTTTTTTGAAACGATGAAATTTTCAGGTGGAAAAATACTTTTGGCTAACTATCATTTTGAGCGCCTTTTTGCTTCACTGGAAACATTGGAGTTCGACACGCTAAAGCCATTGACTGCCGATATCATATATGAGCAGGTAACTATTCTCGCACTGAAAAACAATCATTCTTTGGCCAGGGTTCGAATGACTTTCTATAGAGGCGATGGTGGTTTGTACGATGATTTCAGCAACAAGCCCAACTATCTTATCCAAACCTGGAACCTCAACCCGGCAAGTAATCATTTAAACGAAAATGGTCTGGTAGTTGATTTTTACAAAGATGCCCGCAAAACCGTCGACCGTTTCTCCTCTATTAAAAGCAACAATTTCTTGCCTTACGTTATGGGTGCCATCTATGCAAAAAAAAACCGGTTAAACGATTGTATAATAATGAACGCATATGGACATGTTGCGGATGCTACAATCGCCAATGTATTTACCGTTAATAATGGCGTGATCAGAACTCCACCGCTTACCGATGGTACAGTAAATGGCGTTATGCGCCGGTTTATTATCAGGTGTATAAAAGAAGAAGGCATGCCCTTTCTGGAAACCTCTCTATCAGAGGAAGATATATTGCAGGCATCTGAAATTTTCCTGACCAATGCCATCTATGGTTTGCGGTGGGTAAAACAAGTTGGCACTTCATCTTACCAAAACCAGCTTGCGCTGTTTCTGCACAAAAAATTTTTAAAACCTTTGTTTGCTGGTTCAACTTTTTAGGGTGCTGGTTGTTGAATAATAAAACTGTTAAGTGAAACCAACGATCAACATAATGTGGTTTAGGCGAGATCTTCGCCTGGAAGATAATGCGGCACTTTACCACGCTTTGCGTGCAGGCAAAAACGTACTACCGCTATTTATTTTTGATAGATATATCTTAGACGCGCTGGAAGATAAAGCAGACAGGCGGGTGGAATTTATACATGATGCATTAACAGAGATGCAACAGGTTTTGGAAAAAAAAGACTGTACGCTTGAGGTTCATTATGGTTTTCCGGAGGAGGTTTTTAAACTGCTTCTTTCAAGGTATTTTGTGGAGATTGTTTATACCAACCACGATTACGAACCTTATGCTACGGAACGGGAGGACAAAATAAAATCACTTTTAGCTGAGCACCATGTGCAATTGAAAACTTATAAAGACCACGTTGTTTTTGAAAAAGACGAGATACTAAAAGACGATGGAACACCTTATACCGTGTTCACCCCATATAGTAGAAAATGGAAGGCAAAACTTGATGCGTTTTATCTAAAGTCTTATCCCACTAGAAAATATTTTTCCAATTTTTATAAACAGCCACCCCAAAAAATCCCTTCGTTAAAAAGCATGGGATTTATAAAAGTAAACCAGCCGTTTCCTGCAAAGGAGTTTAGAGAGCGCATCATAAAAAACTATAGCAATACCAGGAATTTTCCCGGTAACGATGAAGCAACCAGTAAGCTTGGCGTTCATTTTCGTTTTGGCACCGTAAGTATTCGCAAGGCTGCAAGTATAGCCACATCACTAAATGAAACTTATTTGAATGAATTGATATGGCGGGATTTTTACCACATGATACTGTGGCATTTTCCGCAGGTTGGAAAGGGCAAAGCATTTAAGGCTGCTTATGAAAACATAAAGTGGCGTAACAACGAAAAAGAGTTTGAACAGTGGTGTAACGGAACCACCGGGTATCCTATAGTAGATGCGGGTATGCGGGAGTTGAATGCTACTGGTTACATGCACAACCGTGTTCGTATGATCGTTGCATCTTTTCTTACAAAACATCTGCTGATCGAATGGCGTTGGGGGGAAGCATATTTCGCACAAAAACTCCTCGACTTCGACCTTGCCTCCAACAACGGCGGATGGCAATGGGCTGCTGGTAGCGGCTGCGATGCAGCGCCATACTTCAGGGTTTTTAATCCCACCCTGCAAACACAAAAGTTTGATAAAGAACTTACCTACATAAAAAAGTGGGTGCCCGAATTCCAGGAGTTTGCTTATGCAAAACCCATGGTGGTGCATGAAGATGCACGAAAGAGGGCGCTACAGGTTTACGCGCAGGGACTAAATACTTAATTGGCAATACCGTATTACAAACCTGTTTTCATATAAACATCCTAAGATGCCGTCATACAACAATGCTACCGGGATCTGGTGTGAATTGAACGGTAACGATTGCAAGTTGTCCTACAATTAAACAGCCTATTTTTGCGCCTTTATATGAAGGAAAAATTAAAGCAATTGTCTGCGGCGTTGAAAGGTGAATTATTCACAGACAAGGCGATGCTTATTTTATATGCAACCGATGCTTCTGCCTACCGCGAAATGCCATTGGCTGTTGCCGTTCCACAAAACGTCGATGATATTAAAAAGTTGATAGCCTTTGCACGATCAGAAAGTACTTCGCTTATACCACGTACTGCAGGTACATCACTTGCAGGGCAGGTAGTAGGTAATGGTATCGTTGTAGATGTGTCCAAACATTTTACTAAAATCATCCAGCTTAATAAAGAAGAACATTGGGTACGTGTTGAACCAGGTGTTATACGCGACGAGCTGAATATGTTTCTTAAACCTCACGGGCTGTTTTTTGGTCCCGAAACGTCTACCGCTAACCGGGCAATGATTGGAGGTATGGTGGGTAACAATTCATGTGGCTCCAACTCAGTGGTGTACAGAAGTACCCGCGAACATTTGCTGGAAGTAAAAGCATTGCTTAGTGATGGATCGGAAGCCGAATTTAAATCCATGAACTTAGATGAGTTTCATACAAAGTGTGAAGGCAAATCTCTCGAAGCAAACATTTATAGAACTGTTCGCAGCCTGTTAAGTAATTATGATAACCAGGTTGAGATCAGAAAGGAGTTTCCAAAGAAAAGTGTTGAAAGACGGAATACAGGCTATGCCGTGGATGTATTATTGGAGAGCGCTCCATTTACAGTGGGTGGGGATGATCTTAATTTTTGTAAGCTGATTGCAGGGTCAGAAGGAACTCTTGCTTTTATCACCGAAATAAAGCTGAACGTGGTACCCCTTCCCCCTAAAGATGCGGGATTACTGTGTGTACATTTCAATTCGATAGATGAGGCTTTGCGGGCAAACCTGATAGCACTCAAATATCTTCCCAGTGCAAGTGAATTGATCGATCATTACATATTGGAATGCACGAAAGATAACATTGAGCAAATGCAAAACCGGTTTTTTGTGCAGGGCGATCCAGGGGCAATTTTGGTGATTGAATATGCACGGAATACAAAGGAAGAGGTTATTGAAATTGCTACTTTGGTAGAAGCGGAAATGCGTGCAGCAGGTTTGGGCTATCATTTTCCTTTATTGTTCGGCAACGATACCAAACGCATTTGGACGTTGCGTAAAGCCGGACTGGGCTTGTTAAGCAATCTTCCCGGTGATGCAAAAGCGGTTCCTGTTATTGAAGACACTGCAGTTGATGTGCATGATCTTCCGGCTTTCATTCGCGACTTCAATGTAATACTGGAAAAGTATGGTCTATACTCCGTTCACTATGCGCACGCCGGTTCGGGTGAAATTCATTTGCGCCCTATCATCAATTTAAAAACCATTGAAGGCAGTCAATTGTTTCGTTCCATTGCGGAAGAAATAGCTACGTTGGTAAAAAAATACAATGGCTCATTAAGCGGCGAACATGGCGATGGGAGATTACGTGGTGAGTTCATTAAACAAATGGTTGGCGAAAAAAATTACGCGTTGTTAAAAGAGATCAAACGCACCTGGGATCCGCAGAATATTTTCAACCCCAATAAGATAGTTGATACGCCATCCATGAACACCATGCTGCGGTACGAGCCCGGTCAGCAAACACCAAAGTTTAACACCGTATTTCGCTACCACAACCAAGATGTATTGCAACATGCTGAGCAATGCAATGGCTCCGGCGATTGCCGCAAAACAGAACTAAGTGGTGGAACAATGTGTCCATCGTTTATGGCTACGCGAAATGAAAAGGATACCACAAGGGCAAGGGCGAATATTCTTCGTGAATTTCTTACCAACTCCGATAAATTAAATCGCTTTGACCATGAGGAGATAAAGGAAGTAATGGATTTGTGCCTGAGTTGCAAAGGATGCAAATCCGAATGCCCGAGTAATGTGGATATGGCTAAGCTGAAAGCGGAATTTCTTCAACAGTATTATGATGCGAACGGTGTGCCTTTTCGATCGCGGCTTATCGCCAATTTCAACAACTCCGCTAAGCTGGGTGCAATGCTTCCGGGCATGTACAACTTTATGATGACGAATAAAACCCTGGGTAACCTGGTGAAAAAGTTTTCCGGATTTGCACCGGCACGCTCCATGCCAACCATGCATACAATCACTTTAAGAAAATGGTTTGCACAACACCAAAAGTCAAGCCCCGCACCGTCGTCATCTGTCAATCGTCAACTGTCAACCATCAACTTCTTCTGCGATGAGTTTACAAATTACAACGATACAGAGATCGGGATAAAAGCTATCCTGTTGCTGGAAAGGTTGGGCTATTACGTAGTAATGCCAAAGCATGAAGAAAGCGGCAGGGCCTGGCTTAGTAAAGGTTTGCTTCGCGATGCAAAAAAAATAGCACAAAAGAATGTTGCGTTACTTGCCCCTGTTATAAACGACGATGCGCCCCTGATTGGCGTGGAGCCTTCGGCTATCCTTACTTTCAGGGATGAGTATGTTGACCTTGTAGATGATGACCAATTAGAAACTGCAAAAAATTTATCGTTGAATGTGTTTTTGATAGATGAGTTTATCGCGGCTGAAATCGTTAAAGGAAACATTCGTAAAAACCAGTTTACAAAAGAGGTAAAGGATGTTCACCTGCATGGGCATTGCCAGCAGAAAGCCTGGAACACATTATCATCAAGTATCAATATTTTATCATTACCTGAGAACTATACCGTGCATACAATACCCTCCGGCTGTTGTGGCATGGCGGGTTCGTTTGGCTACGAAAAAGAACACTACGATATCTCAATGCAAATAGGAGAGTTGGTGCTGTTCCCGACCGTACGCAAACTTGGTAAGGAAGTTATTGTAGCTGCACCGGGCACCAGTTGCCGGCACCAGATAAAAGATGGAACGGGTAGAAAGGCAAAGCATCCGGTTGAAATTTTGTACGAGGCGTTGTTGTAAAACAATGCTGATGAATGGAGGATAATCAACTAAGACGGGCAGGTTGCAACAAGTCTGTCATTCATAACGGAACTTGGTATTATCATTAGATAACACCGCTTTTACCATTCAATATACCTCTGCCATATCATTTCTTAAAACAAGCTTGGCAACACATAGGATAGCTGGATAACACACAAATTGCAATAAGTTTATTTATGGAAATTTTGTTTTTTCCTTCGCCGGCACAATTTAGAAAATGGCTGAAAGCTAACTATGCAAAGGCCACAGAATTATGGTTAGGATATTATAAGGTTAACAGTGGCAAGCCTTCAATAACCTATAAGCAAAGTGTAGAAGAGGCTTTGTGTTACGGCTGGATAGATGGCATTTGTAAATCCATTGACACTGAGAGCTACATGCAACGTTTTACACCGCGTAAAGCAAACAGCATTTGGAGCAACGTAAACATCAACAGCGTAAAAAACTTAATTGAAGAAGGGCGAATGCAGCCCGCCGGACTTGCAGCCTTTGAAAAAAGAACTGAAAAAAAATCGGGCGTTTATGCATTTGAACAGGGCGATCTAACCTTTGGTCCGTTTGAAAAAATCTTTAAGAAAAATAAAGAGGCATGGGCTTTTTTTCAGTCGCAGCCGCCGTCCTACACTAAGCCAGCTATGTGGTGGGTCATCAATGCAAAGCGGGAAGAAACCAAAATAAAGCGCCTGCAAACGCTGATGGATGACTCCACAAACGGCAAACGGCTGGCGCATTTATCGCGAAGCAAACCAAAGTAATACTATAAACCTGGACTTGTTTGAGTACAATGTGTTTTCGGTGACTATTGCTGGCATTGCGATCATTTTACCATCGGATGTGTAAACAGTTTTGCGGTATTTTTGCGCCACTATGATTTTATTGAATTATTGGCGGGAAGCAATTTTTATTTCTTTTTGCCTGGTGGTTGTTATTCAATTGTTTTACTACCTGTTCTTTTTTCTTCGCCTCGCTTATTATAAACCAACGCCTAAGTTGAGGAACGAAGAGCGACCTGTTTCTGTTATTGTTTGTGCCCGCGATGAAGCTGCCAATATTATAAGAAATCTTCCCGGCATATTGGTGCAACAATACAAAACCACCTACGAAGTGATATTGGTAAACGATAACTCGTTAGACGATACAAAGTACCTGGTAGATGAGTTAAAGAGAACATTTAAAAATCTTGTTCCGGTAGAACTTACGCAGGAAGCAAAGATGATTGCCGGCAAAAAGTTTCCGTTGAGCATGGGTATTAAGTCTGCGAAATATGAAACACTTTTATTAACCGATGCAGATTGTGTACCCGCAAGCGAAAACTGGATACAATCCATGCAGAACGCCTACACGAACAATATTGAAATAGTGCTTGGCTATGGCGCTTACCACAAAAAACAAGGCTTGCTAAATAAGGTGATCAGGTTCGAAACTTTTCACTCCGCTTTGCAATACTTAAGCTATGCTTTGGCAGGTTTGCCATATATGGGAGTGGGCCGAAATTTAAGTTATAGGCGTGATGTGTTTTTCCGAAATAAAGGGTTTTCCGCCATCAACCAAATACCCGGTGGCGACGATGATTTGTTTATTAACAAAGTAGCTACAAAGTATAACACGGCGATCGTAGTGGATGCAGATGCACATACCCTGAGCGAACCAAAAACTACATGGACGGATTGGTTCAGGCAAAAGTCCCGTCATTATTCAACAGCAAAATATTATAAAGCATCGCATAAAATTTTACTCGGGTTGTATTCGGCAACACAGTTTTTAACCTACCCGTTGGCCATTGCCTCCATTGTATTTTTTAACTGGTGGATAGCACTTTCCATATTTGGTATAAGGTTGCTGGTGCAGGCTTTTGTTTATTTTAAAAATATGAAGCAGTTAAATGAAAAAGACCTGTGGCCCTTATTTTTTTTGTTTGATGTTTGGATGTGTGTTTACTATGTTTTGTTTCTGCCAGCCTTATTTAAACGAGCTAAACGAACGTGGAATTAGATGACATATGACACATGATTTATGACAGGTAACGATTATAGTGGATACACCTGTCTTTTTACGCAGCCACCAATTATGCAATACCCACTACCCATTACCCACCCAACACCTTCCCCCAGCCATGAAACTGATAACAAAATATTTCGGCGACTTTAGCGAGAAACAGTTGGAACAATTTACCGCACTGGAAGCGTTGTATAACGACTGGAATAGTAAGATCAATGTAATATCGCGGAAGGATATTGAAAGCCTGTACCTGAAGCATGTACTACATTCCCTTGCAATTGCCACCGTTGTAGAATTTCAACCGGGAACAAGGGTAATCGACATTGGAACGGGCGGTGGTTTTCCTGGTGTGCCGCTGGCAATATTTTTTCCGGAAGTAGAATTTCATTTGGTTGACAGCATTGCCAAAAAATTAAAAGTTATTGATGGTGTTAAGGAAGCAATAGGATTAAACAATATCACCACCCAACATACCCGTGCCGAAGAAATAAAAAACCGCCAATTTGATTTTGCGGTATCGCGGGCAGTGGCACCATTAAAAGACCTTTGGTTTTGGAGCGAGCCGCTAATAAAAAAGGGAAATAAACAGGAACTGCCTAACGGTTTAATTTGTTTAAAAGGAGGCGACCTTGCCGCAGAAATTTCGGAAAGCGGATTGCGCCCCCGAATGATAAGCATTCATGAAATATTTGCTGAAGATTATTTTGAGGAAAAGTATATGCTCCATGTAACTAAAAAATAAGGAAGGTTAATTTTCCGTGTTACTCTGCGTGGACATTGTTGGAATAGTTTAAAAGGAATCGTTTTTATTGATGGGTTTAAATTCTTCCCTCATTGCCCGATTGCATCGCTCTAATCATTTGCCCGTAATCCCAACCCTTTGCTAATGCAGAAACGCAGGCAGCAATTCGCTTTGCTTTTGTGGGATCTGTTTTGGCGCTTTCAATCCATTTGATAAAATAATTCTGGTGCCCTTTTGTTATTTTTTTAAACTGCTGATACGCGGTTGGTTCATCTTTTAAACAGTCCACTAATTCTTCCGGCGGCACTATTGGGTTATGGTCCACTTCTATTTTTGCATGTACTTCGGCACCTTTGGTTTTGCCGATTCCTTTCCTTAAAGCAGCATTGAGCGCCAACAGAAAATCGCCACCACCCATAGGTAATAAGGCTATGCCTTCAAACTTAAATGCATCAAGACTACCTTTTACCCGGAAGCTTTTTTTGTTACCGGGCATTAATTGTTCGGCGTGTACTGCTTTTACGTCTATGTAGGTCCAGCCCGTTTTCTCGCCCTGTTGCGCAAACCTTTTTATCACAGTTGTAAATGTTATCATGTTTTTATAAACTTAGTGTTCGCTACTGAATGCGTGTGGCATGAATTTTATCCATCTACTAAAAATAAATATTATGACAACAACTAAAAATGCAGGCGAAGAAAAGAGGGATCATAAAATTGACAACAACTTAGATAAAGACATGATAAAAGAACAGGTTATTGCTGCACACGAACAAGCTGAAGCAGATATTGAGCAGGATCCTGATCTTAATGCAGCCAACGATCCTGGGGCGGATTTGGACGAAGGCGAACTGGCAAGACTTGACAATGATAATGACCGTCCTGACCTTGTATAAAAACCTTCACACGCCTGCCCATGCTTAAAGTAACTGTATACAATGACTGCATTGAAACATTGCTCCGGTATTGTTTGTAACCTCATCGTCAAAATAAAAAAAGCTCCCGTTACGGAGCTTTTTTTATTACCATTTTATAGTAAGCGAATTGTTTCTTCGGTCTATATCCGCAAGGCGGAGAGAGGGATCAATCTCTACCTTCTGCAGATCAAATATTTTTCTGCTGGTTTCAATTATGTAGGTAGGGTGGGTCCACTTCCATTCTCCATGCACAGTACGTGGTACACTTAAATCCTCTAAAGGCTTTTCGCCAAACATCAAATTTAGTGGAACGTAATGATCCTCCCTGCTGCTGTCTTTAAAAGTGATACGCACATCAACGGGCATTGGTATTTCTCCAACTCTACGAATCCTGATCTTTGTTTTGCCATCTTCCTGCCACAGGCTGTCTATGGAGTAGTCAATAGTTTTGATTGTGTTCACCCAGTATTCTTTATACCAGTCCAGTTCCATATTACTGCGCTTTTCTGCAATCCTTATAAAGTCGTTAGGGTTGGGATGTTTAAAGCGCCAGGTATTGTAGTAGTCCAGTAATATTTGGTCGAGCACTTTATCGCCCACTATATAGCCCAGTTGCGCCATAAAAGTTCCGCCCTTGTTATAAGCCGCCTGTGCGCTTGCATAGTTTGTGGTGAAGTGATCGGCGGGTGTGCTCATCGGCTCTTCCCAGCCACTCTTCGCCAGTTTTATATAACCATTATAATCTCCTGCAAAAGCAAACCCTGTTTGTTTGCGAATGATATGAAGTATCCTGCTCTCTGCATAGCTGGTAAAGCCTTCATCCATCCACGGGTACAGCCCTTCATTGCTGCCCAGCATACCCTGGTACCAACTGTGTAGCCACTCGTGTATGGCAGTGCTGGCGCTTGCATTTTTTATAAGGGTTGCCATGGGGTATTCCATACCACCATCGCCACCTTGTATAATGCTGTAATTTTTATAGGGATAAACACCGAACAGTTTTGCTATATGCGGGTAAGCCATTGCTACCGTATCGGCAACCTTGTGCCACTTTTCTTCAACACTATCTACCGCTTTATGAACTATATGAATAAGCGGGCCATTGGGTATTTGCCGGGTGATTTTTTTATACGTGGGATCGGCTGCCCAAACAAAGTCGTGAACGTTTTGGGCAACAAAATGCCAGGTTAAATTATTGCCGTTTGGTGGCGATAGCCGGGTGCCAGGCTGCTCATAACCGAAGCCTGTTTCGTTGGGGTTTTGCAGGGTGCCGGTTGCGCCTACCATGTATCGTTTATCAAGATTTAACGTTACATCGTAATCGCCCCAAACACCATAAAATTCAAAAGCCACATATTGGTTTGCATTCCACCCCTGGTAGTCGTACTCCACCATTTTTGGGTACCATTGACTCATGCTAAACCGAACACCTTCTTTGCTGTCTCTGCCGCTGCGGCGTGTTTGCAAAGGCACCTGTGCTTCAAACATAACAGCAAAATTTGCAATTGCTTTAGGTAAGATAGGCTTGTCTAAAACGATCTCCATAATCGTTTCGTGGTCCTTTACCTTTTGTAAACGCCCTTCCATTTTTATGGATGTAATTTTCTGGTACCCGATAGAGGTATCGGTAAGCTTTGAAATACGATCATACACTTGCTTATACCGGTCGTACACATCTTTGCCATCTTTATCTTTCCCGATTAATATAGATCCCAATTCCCGGCTGCGCACATCCATATTGCTTCCCGGTTGAAACGCATTCCAGTAAGCATGAAAGAAAACCCTCCACAATGTATCGGGCGAATTGTTGGTGTAACGGATAACTTCCGTTCCATTAATCTTATTGGTAACTACATCCAGCGTGGCATCAATGTTATATTTGATACGTTGCTGCCACCTTTCGGGCTGCGCAATCAGGTTGGATAGTTGGAGAATAAAAATAGGTAGCAATAAAGCCTTCATCACAAATGTTCTCATTCAAAATAAATTGGTAATAAGATGGCAGCACTTAAAAGCAAGCACAGTAAAAAAAAGTGATCTCATAAATGAGATGACAATTAAATCGTCAACGACTCTTTTTGTAGCTGACCTTTTGTGTTGTAGAAGAGATATTTTTTTGACAGTTCATTCTTCTTAACCCTGATGCGGTATATAAGTTCTTTATCTTTTTCATCTACCTGAACGATCTCGGTAAATTCCCAGGCGGCATATAAGCTTTTATGAAAGCCGTCGGATACCTCACCAGGTAGCTTGGTATAATTTATCTTAGCTTCTGTTTTCTGCCAGATTCCCTTGCTGTTAAATTCGGATGTATAATGTTGCCCATTTAAATCGAAGTCGGCTTTGTACGATGCAAGCCTGCTCTTCCACGCCACGTTTTTTGCACCAGGGTATTTTGCCTGGAAAGCATTGGTGGCTTCTACAGGTATTTTGCCAAATTGGGCATAGGTTGTTGAAAATGTAAACGCCATCAACACGGTTACAAAAAAAGTTTTCAGTTTCATGAGGTATTTGTTTTATGATTGAGTTCCTTCCACTACAATTACAATTTCTCCCTTTACATCTTTTTGCGAAAAATGGTTGCAAACATCAGTTAAACTACCGCGCTTGTTTTCTTCAAAAAACTTAGTTAGCTCCCTGCTAACACAGCATTTTCTTTCGGCACCAAAATATTCCATAAAGTCTTTCAGCGTTTTTACAAGGCGCATCGGGCTTTCGTAAAAAACCATGGTCCTTTCTTCTTGAGCCAGTTTTTTCAACAAAGTTTGTCTGCCTTTTTTCAAGGGTAAAAATCCCTCAAATGTAAAACGGGTAATTGGTAAACCACTGTTAACAAGTGCAGGAACAAAAGCGGTTGCACCCGGCAGGCATTCTACTTTAACATCTTGCTTTACACATTCCCTTACTAATAAAAACGCAGGATCAGAAATACCTGGCGTTCCGGCATCTGTAATTAACGCAAAGGTTTTTCCGGCCATTAACTGGTCGGTTATATGTGCAACAATTTTATGCTCGTTGTGCTGGTGGTAGGGGGAAATTGGTTTTGAAATGCCATAATGATTCAAAAGCTTTGAAGAGGTACGGGTGTCCTCAGCAAAAATCACATCAACTGTTTTCAGAATTTCAACTGCGCGGAAAGTGATGTCAGCTAAATTGCCAATGGGAGAGGGAACGAGGTAAAGCATTCAAATTTTAGAATTGATTAATTGATCATTTCAATCTCGTAAAACTCCATCACCGGATTGGCTAATAATTTCCGGCTGGCTTCGTCCGCAATTTGTCTGGCGGCTTGTTCGCTATCCGCTTCAATTTGCAACGTAATGTGCTTACCAATTCTAACTTCCTGCACACCATTCATACCTAAATTTTGTAGTCCTCCCATTACCGCTTTGCCTTGCGGATCAAGCAGATCTTTTAGTGGCATCACTTTTATTTGTACGTTGTAAATCATACTAACTTATTTGCAGTAAAGGTAAAAGATGAAGGTGACAATACAGGATGATAGCTTTAGCGAATGTTGAAAGTGATTCAACTGCCGTATGTTTTTGAAGGCATCGCTAATGATAAAACAATGTACACTATAAACACAATTGGAACAGCTATCCATTGCAATAGAGCACCGGCAATAAGTGCAATGGCAATAAGTAACATTTGCGGCAAATTGTTTTTTAGACCGCGGTTTTTAAACTTCATTGCCATCATGGGTATGGTTGATACCATCAGGTAGCTCACCACTATTATTAGTGCGTACCAAAACCATTTACTCAATAAAAATTTTAATACCCAACCTTCGCCGCAAAACCAATAAATAAGCGGGAACGACGCTATTAACAAACCGACAGCAGGAATGGGTACGCCCTTAAAACCATTGGATTGTTCCGTATCGATATTGAAACGTGCTAACCGGTACGCACCTGCGCAGGCAACAATAAACGCAGGCATCAGCCACAATGCGGATATGTCCAGTCCATCTTCCTGCTGTGCATAGGCAAGGCGTAGAAACTGGTAGATTATTAGGGAGGGTGCAACGCCAAAGCTTACAACATCTGCTAGGCTGTCAAGTTGCTTACCCATTTCTGAGCTTGCTTTTAACAGGCGCGCAACAAAACCGTCCAGAAAATCTATGACTGCAGCAATTCCTATAAATGCGGATGCCCAGTAAATTTGTTCGGGGATAACAACAGCCTGTTCCCCTTCGGCGCTCACAACGGGCACAATGCCATTTTG
>JANPIA010000043.1:0-12214 GCA_031424735.1 Segetibacter sp. | reverse complement strand
CGGCGGCAAGCGTATAGCTACCGTACCAATTAACGCCACGGGAAGTGACGGCACCTACCGGTCTTTTGTTAAAGTGTTTAATAATGTCTCAGGGCACCACGATGTGTTTGTAAAGTTTGCAGCAACAAGTCCAAAAGCCATTTCAATTCATTCGATTCGTTTTTTACCTGCCAATAAAAAGTATGAAAATAAACCTCGGATTACTCTTATTGATCGCTTTCATGGTAGTTAATACCCGTTCTTTTTCGCAGGATAAGAACTTCTATATTTTCCTATGCTTCGGTCAATCGAACATGGAGGGAAGTGCCAAAATTGAAGCACAGGACACTGTTGGTATTGATAAACGCTTCCAGGTTTTAGAAGCTGTAGATTGCCCCAATCTCATCAGAACAAAGGGCAACTGGTACACAGCAGTACCACCATTGTCCCGGTGCAAAACAGGACTAACCCCTGCAGATTATTTTGGGAGAACAATGGTGGCCAATCTTCCGGATAGCATAAAGATTGGTGTGATAAATGTTTCGGTGGGAGGATGTAAAATAGAGCTATTTGATAAGGACAATTATCAGTCCTACACTTCAACAGCGCCGGCGTGGATGACAAATATGATAAAAGAATACGATGGCAACCCATATGGGCGTCTTTTGGAAATGGCGAAGCTTGCACAGAAAGATGGTGTGATAAAAGGAGTTTTATTGCACCAGGGCGAATCAAATACAAATGATACTACCTGGCCCAAAAAGGTAGCGGGCGTTTATGATAATCTGCTCAGCGATCTCAGGCTCAATCCCGGTTCGGTACCACTGATTGCTGGGGAGTTGGTGGGAGCCGACCAGGGAGGAAGGTGTGCAAGTATGAATACGATTATAGCAACCTTGCCTCAAACTATTCCTGCTGCACATGTTATTTCATCCATGGGTTGCACAAGCGCACCCGATAAGCTGCACTTTACCGCTGAAGGTTACCGGAAACTTGGAAAGCGATATGCCGGTAAAATGCTTTCGTTACTAGGGCACAGGATCAATGCAGCGGAGTAGCCGTTTGACCAAAAAATAAGACTAAATTTTTGAAATCATGAAACAGCTCACTCTTTCTATTGTTTTCTTATATCTCATCTGCAATCTTGCCACATCTCAAAACGATGTACAAGGGATTGCAGGTCCCGAAGGTCAACCTGCAGTGCCCTAAGGAAAATTGATGAAGGAGTCTTTTTTTCAGTTGTAGAGACTTAACGAAACACCGCTAGTACCCACCCATAAATTGCCTGCCATGTCTTCGTGAAGAGACAGGATTTCATTAGCCTGCAAACTTTCCGGATTGCCGGGTTTGTGACGGTAAACAGTAAAGTTAGTTCCGTCAAACTTATCCAATCCATCTTCTGTTGCGAACCACATAATCCCGTAACGGTCTTTCAAAATGGCATTCACTGTATTTGACGAAAGCCCGTCTTTTGTAGTTATGGAAGTAAATTTAATTTCTCGTTGCTGGGCATTGCCAACGAATGTTAGGATAATGATAGAAAAAATGCTGAAACTGCGTTTTAAAGAAAATATCTTAAAAAATGGCAAACTTTATAAACTGGAAAATATAGGTAAAAATTTATGATAATGTTATAGGTAAGAAAACACTCCCAGTTTTTAAACACCCAGGTGCATCTTATTGAATATCCAATTGAACTAATCCGACCAGGTTTCTGCAAGGAACATTCAGTTTTGCTTTACCAAAAAATTAAAAAGTTGCAAGAATGCCTAACCTGTTTGGTAAAAATTGATTTATAAGCAGTCTAATTCTTATCAATTAGGTAAATAAAACATTTGTTCCTTAAGTTGCGACAAAAGAGCTCATGCAATGTAATTGTAAATGATATTTTTGAAACCGGTTATATACACAGATTAGGTATGTTTTTTCGAACAAAGTAGTTGAATCAGCACCGGCGTAAAATTTGAAACTGTCTCTCCGGTAATTTTCAAAAAAAAATAGTTTTCAGTTTAACATCCGGCTAAACATTTTCTCATAGCAAGCATATAAGTCCGCTGTTTCTACAGCGGACTTTCTTTCTAGCAGATATTACAAAAAGCATTTACAGCTATCAATGCAAGGGGTATCACGTATCCTGGTATCGCTGCATGGAAAAGCAAAGGTCCGTTTTGTTTTACCATCCATAGCTTGCAGGATGGTGTTCATCGATCTAATTTCATCCGTTATTCTACTGGCACTGTAAAATCTTAGGTCATGACTAGGAGTAACAAAAGTTCTCCCAGTCCCTCCCGTACATGGATGATAAACTGTGTGGTTTGCTAATTCATGGCCTTTTAAAGCGGTAGCTTTCCACCCTGGTATTTGTGTTCTTAAATTTCCAAAGTCGGCTATATAAAAGGTTCCTTTCAGTCCAACTGCATTAAGTGCTGGGATGGCGTTGGTAAGGTCTACATACAAGCCATCATCGTAGGTAAGTACAACGGCAGCTTGTTTGTTATTCCATAGGGTTGGGGTGTTTTGTATTGCTATGGTTGTTTTCGGCAGAGGTGTACATGCGAAAAGGAGAATAGAAAATAGCATTGATAGGAGCACGCATCGTGATTGATCGCTAAACCGCAAAGACATTTTTAAATAAGTGTATGGCATTTATTGATGGGTTTTTAATTTATTGCTAAGGCAGTATCTTAACTAAGGGTAGTTTATTTTCCAAAACTGGTAAAAGAAATAACAAGATTTTCTACACAAGAAATTTTCACAGATTGACGAAAAAAGCAACTGATTGCTGAAGTTAAAAGTTTGCTTTAATTTTGAGACAGAAACTTGCCAGAATATCTAAAACGATTGCCATGACTCAACTAATCATTTCAAAAATTCCATTCCCTGTCAGGGGTAGAACACCCTGTAGTGGCTCCTCCCACATCTACAACTTTTTTGGTCTTGGTACTCTTAGTTTAGCTACAACTTTTTAATTAATTGTAGTAAGAGTTCCTTAACAAGCGCCGTTGGTTATTTGCAGTTTTCCTTCTAAAATTTTAATAAAAAATATTATGAAATGTAAGGCTACTCAATGGCTGCAAAAGCTGCTGATGGCAGTTATTTGCACACTTGTTTTTGTGATAGCACCCGCACAAAGCGCTTTTAAGATATCTGGTAAAGTGACAAATGATAGCGGTTACGCAATTCCCGGGGCTTCAATTACTGTTTTAGGTGCCAACACCGGAACTTCAACTAATAGTGAAGGAAGTTTTACTATCTCTGTTCCAAGGAACGGAACGATCAATGTTACGGCTATTGGCTATTTAGCGCAAACCTTTAAAATAACTTCAGATAATCCTTTAGATATTCGCCTTGCTCGCACGCAAACCCAGTTGGAACAGGTTGTGGTTGTTGGTTATGGTACCCAGCGTAAAAAAGATTTGACAGGGTCAGTAGCAAGCGTAAACCTGGAAGCACTTAAGGAAACACCTAATACTAATATTGGACAGTTTTTACAAGGCACCGTACCTGGGCTCAATGTTGGTTTGTCAACCTTTGCCGGAGGAACTCCTCCCATTTCCATAAGGGGTATTAATACCATTAATGGTAACCAGAGTGTGTTGATTGTACTTGATGGAATTCAATACAACCAATCCCTCTCGTCCATTAACCCGGATGACATTGCGTCGATTGATGTATTGAAAGATGCAAGTTCAACAGCCGTTTATGGTGCGCAGGCTGCAAATGGCGTTATTCTAATAACTACGAGAAAAGGCAGAAACAGCACACGACCACGAATTACATTTTCTACTTCCTATTCTTCCCAAGAACCGACAGTTGACCTTCGACCCAGAAACAGGCAGGAGTATTTAGATGCCGTAAAAGAAGCGTATTATAACCAGGCGTACCTTGCCCCTGATTTCACCACCCCCAATCCTGCTTTTAATGTTGGATCATTGGTGGATGTTACAATGAGGGTGCCAGGAAGCAATCCTGCCCAACCGTTAGCTAACGATTATAACTGGTGGGGCGAAGGCACTAAGCCCGGTCTTATTTCCGAAACCACTATTGGGTTTTCGGGTGGAAGTGACCGTTTTAGTTATCTGTTGTCAGGAGGTATAGTAGATCAAAAGGGATTTATCATCAATGATATATTTAAACGGAAGTCCATTCGTGCTAACCTTGAAGTAAAACCACTCAGTTGGTGGAAGGTGGGCCTCGTATCGTCCGGTTCATTCGTAAACCAGGATGGAGCTGAACCAGGAGTAGGTCTGTTAGCTATCATGTCTCCCTTGCATGTTCCATTCGACTCTGCTGGCAAAATAATTCCCTTTCCATCTAACACCCTTGTCGGAAACCCGTTTAATACTTTTTATGTTGATGATTACGAAAGGAACAATTATTATTTTGCCAATGTCTACTCCGATATAGATGTTCCCTTTTTGAAAGGACTTAATTATCGTGTAAACTTTGGTAATAATTACAGAACCACTGATAGGTTTGGTTCAAGCGTTTATGCTGCCAATCAAACTGGCGAAGCTTTCAAAAACTACCAGAGTTACTACGATTATACGCTAGATAATATTCTTACTTATAGCAACGAGTTTGGCAAACACGGGGTAACGGCAACCTTGTTATATGGAGCAATAGAAAGAAAGTTCAACAGCTCAGGGGCAAGAGCTACTGGTTTTACAAGGCTTAACCTTAGTTATAATAATCTTTCGTTGGGTACTAATCAATTTGTTTCATCTGATGCCTTCAGAGAAACTTTAAATTATCAGATGGCAAGAGTTAACTACCGTTTCAATGGTAAGTATCTTTTAACTGCCACAGTACGCCGAGATGGATTTTCAGGGTTCGCCGAAAACTTCAAGTCTGCTTATTTCCCATCTATTGGATTGGGCTGGAATATTTCCGATGAAAAATTTTTACAAAACATTCAGCTAATTAATTTGCTGAAATTAAGGGCCACTTATGGGGTGATAGGTAATCAAACCTCCAGGTACCAGTCCATCGCCCGTGTTAATACCAACTCATCTTATGTATTTGGTGATGGCGGAAGTACTGCTTTTGGACAACAGGTAGCTTCACTAGGTAACCCCAATTTAAAGTGGGAGCGAACAAAAGGACTTAACCTTGGTGTTGATTTTACTTTATTAGGTAATAAGCTCAGCGGCAGCTTTGACTATTACCGTAATACCACCAACGATTTATTGTATAGTGTAACCATTCCGGATATTACTGGTTTTGGCAGCATACAAACCAACCTTGGCGAACTTCTAAACCAGGGTATGGAAGCATCACTAACTTACAATTTTGTAAACAAAGGAAATTTTAGATGGTCGTCAACTTTCAACTACTGGAGAAACAAGAATAAAATTATTACGCTTACCGGGATTGATGCAAATGGCGATGGAAAAGAAGATGATCTTATTAGCAGCAACCTATTTATTGGAAGAACCCTCAACACAATATATTATTATGAAAATGGAGGTATTTACCAGGTAGGTGAAACACCAATGCCTGGCTATTTCACGGGTGCAATGCGGCTGATTGATCAGGATAAAGATGCCAAGATCACACCCGAAAGAGATAGAATATTTATTGGCGACCGAAACCCTGCCTACCGGTTCAGTTGGATGAATACCCTGGACTACAAAGGCTTTAGTATGACCATATTTTTCAACGCCATCCAAGGTGGAAAAAACGGTTACCTGGGCAATAATACCCGCACTTATTTCCGAGACGATAACGCAATTAGAAATAATGACCTGGTACAAGTTGATTACTGGTCGCCGGCTAACCCCCGGGGTAAGTATCCACGTGTTATTTCCGGCACCAACCCTGCCATTCAACCACAGTTTTGGGAAAACAGGAGCTTTGTAAGGTTGCAGGACCTTTCATTATCATACAACCTTTCCCGCCTAATTAAAACAGTAAAATTACAGGCACTAAACCTGTATGTGAGCGGTAAAAATTTAATTACATGGACTAATTGGAATGGCTGGGATCCGGAGGCTGTAATTCCTAATACAATTGATCCCTATGGGTTAGTTACGGATGCCAGGCCCACCTTAAAAACATTTACTGTAGGCATCAACATTACCTATTAATTGTCGTTGACATCTATTAGAAAAAGTTCAAACCAATAATACTAATCACATGAAACTTACTCATAAATTTATCCTCCTTGTATTACTTTCCGCAGGAGTGGTATCGTGTAAAAAGAATTTTTTAAACGAAACTCCTGAGTCGTTCTTAAGTACTTCAAACGCTTTTCAAACGGAAGCGGATTTTACTGCGTCAATAAATAACCTCTATGGACTGGTACGGAATCATTACTACACAGTAAACGATTTCAACCCATTTTGGTACATGTACCGTACAGATGCCTACCTGGACATGGCCATTAGCGCACCTAATTTAGCGGGTGATATTGCGCCTACTGGAATAACAAATTTTGCCTGGCAGCCACATTACAAAATTATTGCGGAGGCTAATACAATTATTGGGAGGGTACCTTCTTCATCAATGACAGATGCGCAAAAAAACTTGTTTGAAGCAAGGGCGAGATTTTTCAGAGCTTTTGCCTACAGGGCACTTGCACATTTATACGGAGGTGTACCACTTGTACTGAAGGAAATTGAAACACCCCAAACTGATTTTACAAGAGCAACACGGAAAGAAGTGTACACCCAGGTTATAAAAGACCTTGAATTTGCGGTAGCCAATTTGCCGGCTATTAGCGCAGTAAAGGATGGAGAAATTTCAAAACAGGCTGCAAATCATCTTTTGGCGGAAGTATATATTTCCGATGGTCAGTTCCAGAAAGCGGTGGATGCAGCAACAGCCGTTATAACTACCCCCAACATGTCATTAATGACAGCCAGGTTTGGTTCACGCCAAAGTATACCTGCATCTGGACCTTACCCTGCTATTGCGGGAGATGTTTACTGGGATTTATTTCAGCCCAGGAACCAGAACCGACTTACTGGAGGTAACCGCGAAGCAATATGGGTTATTCAGTTTGAAACAGATGTACCCGGCGGCGGCGCCAGTACAACCGGAGGAAGCCAGAATGGTGTCTATTCCCTGGAACGTGTTCATGCACCTTTAGTGCGCGACATTCGTGTAACAGGGCAAGCCCAGCCACTTTTTCTTTGGCCTGTTAGTGACTTCACAGGGGGAAGAGGTGTAGGTTTTCTTGCACCGTCACCATGGTTTTCCGATTCAGTCTGGAAGAATTCCGGCACAGATATAAGAAATGCCAATCACAATTTTGTTAGGGAGTTTATCGCTAACAATCCTGCGAGCCCCTTTTTCGGGCAGGTAGTTTCAACAAAAAATCCTCCTGCGGGATCATATGGTTTTTACGGTCCACAGGTTCCGCTCGTGGCTGGAAAGTGGGAGAGAGCATTTTATCCATTCCAGGCTAAAGCAACAACACCTTTTGCTCATCCAACATCTCTGTTTGATAATCCCAGTTCTTCCGACCCTGTTAGAAAGTGGGTGCTAAAAACGGGCGCTGGTGGTACCTATAGAGATGAATATATGTTCAGGCTTGCAGAAACATATTTGTTGCGGGCAGAAGCCTATTTAGGATTAGGTAATACAGCTTCTGCAGTAGCAGATGTAAACGTGGTAAGAGACAGGTCTAAAGCAACACCAGCTGCTGCTGCTGAAGTTACTATCGATTATATACTGGATGAACGGTTGAGGGAATTGGGGGTGGAAGAAAAAAGAATGTTAACCTTGATGAGATTGGGTAAATGGGTAGATAGAATGAGAAGACTCAGTCCTTTTTATGCTGCTCAAATGCAAAACCATTTCAACCTTTGGCCAATACCTTTTTCCGAAATTGAAAAGAACAGGACAGGGGTACTCGTACAAAATCCCGGCTATTAAAAACCATTTATTACTACAAGAGATTCTTTTATACCCATAAAGATTTATCTCTTCTGTTTTGACACCTTTTTTCCATGAGGATATTTAATTACTGTCGGGCTATGTGGTGTGTTGCAGCACTGGTAAATTTATTTGTACTGGCAAGTTCAATCTGTTCGGTAAATGCCCAGGTCGTAAAAAAAACATCATCTGCACTTCGCAACCGGGTTAGTTTAAACTACAGCTGGAAGTTTATGCGCTACAGCTCTTCACCCGATCGGTTAATGTATGATGACCGGCCTAAAGTTTCAAACCGCAACGACAATGTGGTAGCTGACACTAGACCAAGTGAAACGGCAGTTGCGTTGTCTACAGACAGTGTTTTGAAGAAGTGGATTCTACCCACGGCCAATAATTTTATCCTCGATACGTCCAAGCATTATAAACGTCCCCCGGGAAACCCAGGTGGAGACTTTCCATTTGTTCAAAAAAATTATAATGACCAGGCATGGGAAAACGTGACATTGCCCCACGACTGGGCCGCTCGTGGTCCTTTTTACGAGGGTGCAAAAGCTGAAGTAGGCGGGGGAATGGGACGCCTGCCCATACAGGGGATTGCATGGTACAGGCGCACATTAAAAATTCCAGCGGCAGCTGTCGGCAAAACCATTTACCTGGAGGTAGATGGTGCAATGTCCTATGCAATAGTTTGGTTAAATGGCAAGCTGGTGGGTGGGTGGCCTTACGGGTACAATTCATTTCACCTTGACATAACACCATTTGTAAAATTTGGGGAGGAAAACCAGTTAGCCATTCGTATTGATAACCCCAATCATTCTGCACGTTGGTACCCCGGTGCAGGACTATATCGTGATGTTTGGCTATCAACGGTGCCACAGGCGCATGTTGCGCAATGGGGAACTTTCGTTTGTACAAAAAATGTTTCAGCTTCATCAGCAACGGTTGATCTTACGGTGCAACTTGAAAACAAGTCACACACTACCCGGCATTTAAACGTAGTTACCGAAATATATCTGTTGAATGAACGATTAAGAAAAACGGTAAATGCAATTGCCGTATTCCCAACTGGAATGGCTACAATTCAACCCGGCAAAAAAGCAAGCATCGATAATTCTGTTAACGTAAAAAATCCAAAGTTGTGGGGACCGCCTCCAACGCAAAAGGCCACACTGTATGTTGCGGTAACAAAGCTGTTTGAGAACGGGAAGCAGGTTGATGAATATGAAACACGCTTCGGCATACGTTCAATCACAATTGACCCTGTAAAAGGTGTTTTAGTAAACGGACAGAAGATCAGAATACAGGGGGTTAACCAACACCACGATCTGGGCGCTCTGGGTTCGGCTTTCAATAAAAGGGCTGCTGAACGGCAACTGGAAATATTACGTGAAATGGGATGTAATGCAATCCGCCTTGCACACAACCCGCCAGCGCCTGAATTACTCCAACTTACAGATAGTATGGGCTTTTTAGTAATTGATGAAATTTTTGACAACTGGGAAAGAGGGAAAACACCACTCGACTTTCATCTCATTTTTAATGACTGGTACGAAGCAGACATCCGTTCTTTTATACGCCGCGATCGTAATCACCCTTCTGTTTTTGTATGGAGTTTTGGAAACGAAGTGGGTGAACAGTATACTGGAGAACAAGGTGCAGCTCTGGCAAAAAAGCTATACGACATCTTGAAACAAGAAGATGCTACCCGGCCAGCAACTGCCTCAATGAACTATGCGAAACCGGATATGCCTTTGCCGTCCGTAATGGATATGATTAGCTTGAATTACCAGGGTGAAGGTATACGGGATGCCCCAGCCTATGCCCATCTGCAGGGTATAAGAACATCGCCTCTTTACCCGGCCTTTCATAATCGGTTTCCGGATAAACTTATTTTAAGCAGCGAGTCTGCCTCTGCACTTAGCAGCCGGGGTACTTATATTTTCCCGGTGGTTAAAACTATTAGCGCGCCTGTTAGCGACACTACCGGGGGCGATCCTAAAAGCCAACAGGTGAGTGCCTACGAATTGTACACAGCTCCTTTTGGTGCATCTGCTGATAAAGTGTTTGCCACCCAGGATCAGCACCCGTATGTGGCTGGTGAATTTGTGTGGTCTGGCTGGGATTACCTGGGTGAACCTACCCCTTATTATACGGCCCGAAGTTCCTATTCCGGCATCATCGATCTGGCTGGCTTCAAAAAAGATCGTTTTTACTTATACCAATCGCGCTGGCGACCTGATTTAAAAATGGCACATATCCTTCCCCATTGGAATTGGCAAAACCGCCTGGGACAAATAACCCCTGTTCACGTTTTCTCATCAGGCGACGAAGCGGAGTTGTTTTTAAACGGCAAGTCGCTTGGACGCCGGAAAAAAGGAAAATACGAATACCGTTTCAGGTGGGATAGTGTTGTTTACATGCCGGGAGATCTGCGCGTGGTAACATATAAAAATGCAAAAGTGTGGGCAAAGCACACAGTTAAAACTTGTGGCGATGCGAAACAGTTACAAATTACTGCAGATAGAAATCGGATAGAGGCGGATGGACAGGATCTATCTTTTCTTACAGTTCGTGTATTAGATAACAATGGTTTATTTGTTGCGTCGGCTACTAACCTAATCAAGTTTGAAATATCTGGACCAGGTGAAATTGTCGCAACAGATAATGGTGACCCCTCGGACCTGGTTGCTTTTCCATCACCAGACCGAAAAGCTTACAGCGGGCTTGCATTGGTAATTATTAAAGGAAAAGCAGGGTTGCGCGGACCAATAACCGTGACAGCAAAATCGCCTGGGTTAAATGCTTCCAAAACGGTTGTATATGCTCAATAAATTCAAAAGTAATTTTAGCTATCATGAAATGATGGTTATTGAGATCCATTTCTGTGCACTCGGTTGACAACCGTTTTTAAACCTGTTTCATCACAAATATTAAAATGGAAATATCCTTGTTTGAAAGAGCAAAGCATGCTTACAAAACATTACAACTAATAATCGTAATAAACAGTTCCATAGAACAGACTATGAAAAAATTACTCACCTTATTATTTGCTACTGGTACTTTACTTGTATGTGCACAATATCCAGCTTTTGAGATACCAGGCTCACAGGTGAAGAAACTGACCTCTACAATTGTAGCTAACCAGGAATACGATTTACACATTTTACTGCCGCCAGGGCATGAGAAGAGCAACAAAAAATACCCGGTATTGTACCTGATGGATTCGCAATGGGATTTTCCTTTAGTTTCTGCTTTGCAAGGACAGCAATATTTTGATGGATTTGTGCCACCGGTAATCATTATTGGTGTTACCTGGGGTGGCACAAAACCTAACCCGGATAGTCTTCGTGCAAGAGATTATACACCCACTAACGAAGCGAGATCACCGCAAAGTGGTGGGGCGGAAAATTTTCTTTCATTTATCGAAAATGAGTTGTTTCCTTTTGTTGAAAACAATTACAAAGCCGATACAAACAACAGAACATTGGTGGGGTGTTCGTTAGGAGGATTGTTCACGCTTTACACTTTGTTCACTAAGCCATCACTGTTTCAAAAATTCATTGCTGCAACGCCCGCCATTGGTTGGGATAATGAAGTGATCTATCAATATGAAAAGCAATATTTTGAGAGTGGGGCTACAGTAAATGCCAGGGTTTTTATTTGCGAAGACGGTGTTGAAAGGGGTGTGCAGGCATATGAAAAGTTTGTAAAACATCTTACCGGGCGCAACTATAAAAACTTAAAAATACAAACCAGGGTATTAGAAAACACGGGGCACTCCGGAACAAAAGGCGAGGGTTATGCACGTGGTTTGCAATATGTTTTCCAAAGAACATCGTTAAAAATCAATCCGGGATATGCAAAGGCATTTACAGGTTCTTATCGGTTGCCCAACGGAATTGCTGTTGAAATAAAGTTAGAAGACAACCAACTCAACCTTTACTTTTCTCCAAACAATAAGTACATATTAAAAGCCGCAACTGAAACAGATTATTATTCAACGGCAGAGTTTTTAAATGTGCGGTTTAAACAAGACCCCCACAAAAACGTAACAGGTTTTTATTTGGAAAGATTTGGGGGAACACAGTTAGCAAAAAATGTAAAATAGACAACTAAAACAACGAAAATTATACGGTTAAACATCAACCACCTGGCAATAAAAACAGAACGATGCGAAAACTATCATTAGTACTATGGGTAATTGCAATGGCTGCAATTAAAGCAGTGGGGCAGGCACCTGCTACGGTGCAGGGCGAATTAGGTAGCCTCGGAATAGAGTGGGCAATACTGACAGCACCCCCTGATCTGTACGTTACATCTTTAACGAATGGTTCAGGCAATAACCCCGGCAGCG
>JANPIA010000042.1:0-3972 GCA_031424735.1 Segetibacter sp. | reverse complement strand
TTTTTTTGATTATTGTATAAATAATATTTTTATTTAAAGTCGTTACCAATAAACACGTCCGGGTACCCATCTACGTTAATGTCCGAAATATTTATACCTAATCCGTACCCAATGGATGAGCTATTGATACCGGTAGTACCTGTTACATACGTAAAAAAGCCACCCTTATTATTAAAAATGCGATCACCTGAGAGAGAGTCGTATTGTCCAGAATAAGTAGATCGCATACCATAATTTCCATTTTGATGGACCGCATGATTAAGCAGGTACATGTCAAGGTCACCGTCGAGATCATAGTCGAAAAAAGCGGCTTGCGTGCTAAAGCCGGCGAAGTCTAATCCATACTTATGGGCACTGTCTGCATACGTTGGCACACCATCTTTACCAATACCACGACATATCAACAATTGGTTTTTACCACGGAGCCCCTTGAACTCACTTACGCGGCAAACATATATGTCAAGCAGGCCGTCGTTATTAATGTCAACAATTGAAACTCCGGTCGACCAACCAGAGTCCTTTGGAATGTTGGCTTCGGCAGTCTTGTCTTTAAATTTCAGATCACCGGAATTGAGAAAAATTTTATTCTGCACTTGATTGCTTGCAAAAAACACATCTGTCAATCCGTCGTTATTAAAATCACCTGCACCAACACCTGCACCGTTGTAGAAATACATGTAACTAAAAAGATTTAGGGAATCGGTCGGCGTTAGCGTGTTGGAGAAACTAAGCCCGGTAGAATTGCTCTCAAGCAAATCAAATAGTGCAGATTGATTATTGCTTCGTGTACATGCCAGCCAATTACATGCACAAAACAAAACGAGTAACAATAAATAATTCACGCGCCTTGGCTGGCCCATCATAAAAAATTCAAATCGTTGCAAAATCCACGTTTATTTATTTCGGCACATTCAATTGAAATACTCTCAAAACAGATAATTAATAAGAATTTGGTACCCTACCCAAGTACTACTATTGAGCAGTCGTTGCGTCGCACTCTTTTACTACCTGTCCATTATTCAGCAATCAAAAACAAATTTTTTTCCTAATACCTTAATTTGTAAAAGCAGTTATCTCACCCATACAAAAGTCACTTGCCTATTTTATAAAGTTTGGGTACATCATTGTTTACCAGCACCAGTACATTTTTATGCTTACCTGTTTTCATTTCTACAATATCCCTTACCTGGCCATTTACACGTATACCTGAAGTCAGGGGTGGAAACCATTCCATCATTCGGTTGCCTTTGTTGATTAAAACGTCGCCGCGGCTGGCGTCTAGCCTTCCAAACTGCGGCGGAAAGCCATATTGATTTCCTCCACTTACAATATCCGGCTTGTTGTCATTGTTTACATCAACAATCCTGGTCACATTCACCGAAGACAACTGCATTTGTACCGGCATCTTCTTCACTGTAAAAGTTCCATTCCCATCGTTGAAAGCAATACATGAGCTGGTGTAATTAAAAATCGACACCTGCGTATTTTTCATGCTCTCCGGCGAAAACAATTCATTGATCGATTTTTTGGCAAAGTCCTGGTAATGCAAATTTTGTTTTTTCAGAAAAGGGAATTGGTCTACCATTTCCCTTTTCAAAAAGACGGGCATGTCCTTTCCTTGTACTGTAAGGGTAATTACTTTATCAGGAGCAAAATCTTTGTCGAAATCACCAATCCAAAGTTTAACAGGCGCTTGTTCTGTGGGCCGTAAATAGAAATTGTCGCCAGTGTTTCCAAGAACCAAGTCTAATTTACCATCTCCATCTATATCGGCTGTGGACACAGATTGCCACCAGCCAAACATCTTGTCCAGGTTGGTTTTCACTTCGGCAAACCCATTTCGTTTGTACTCGAATATGCGAGGAGCCATCCATTCACCTACAACAACCAATTCCGGATCACCACTGCCGGTTATATTCGCCCACACCGCACCGGTTACCATGCCGATGTTCGCCAATCCACTGTACCTGCTCTTATCGAGCAAGGTATACTTGCCTCCACCCCTATTTTCAAAAACATAGCTTTCAGGGGCTAACCCATAATTCTGGGGAACGCTTCTGCTGCCTTCAAAAATGTCGAGGTCACCATCTTTGTCAAAGTCGAGCGATACAAGCACAGCCGTGTTCATCCTGCTGTTTGGGATCGCTCCAGCCGACAACGTGAAGTTTCCTTTTCCATCATTTATGTAAAGCCTGTTTTGCAATTCCTTCTCTACTAAATTGATGTTGTTTCCTCCTGAGCTAACAAGCAGATCAAGATCGCGATCACCATCACAGTCAAACAGCAATACAGCAACATCTTCCGATGCTGCATATGTGGTAAACGCAGGCACGTTCTTCTTTACAAACGACCCATTTTTTTGCAAGTACAATTGGCCCGGCTGCCCACTGGCTCCACCGATATACACATCCTCAAGGCCATCACCATTTACGTCTCCTACCGCTGCCTTAGGCCCTTCGGCTGAAAGCATCCTGGGAATATTTCTCTCGTAATAAAAGTCATTGAACTCGTCATCCTTGTGCTTATCAAACTTTGTTGGCACGGGGCTAAACATTGCACCTATTGCGGGTATTGTAGCTGCCTCCATTGTTGTGCTTTCTACAGGCTGACTAATTTGATGTACAGCGTTTATTGCCGGGTTTGGGAGTGTCGTGGAGATTCGATTCGGCCATACAACAGTAATAGAATCAATCTTTGTGGCAGCACCAATTCCAAACAACCGCTTGTAGTCTACCGAAGATTGAAAGCCACGACTGGGCATTACGTCGCCGCCAATCACCTCGTTGTTGATGTGCACTTTAATCTTGCTTCCAATAGCGAACCTGTTATTACCAGTGCCTTTAAGCATTACCCCTATGTAGTTGTTCTTAGCCACAGCCCTCGAATTATTCTCATATACAAAAGCTTCCTGGTCCACATTATTCACTACAAGGTCCAGGTCGCCATCGTTATCAAGGTCCCCGTAAGCTGCGCCATTTGAGAACGAAGGCTGGGTAAATCCCCATGCAGTGCCATTATCTACAAATCGCAGGTTACCTGTATTCCTAAACGCCTTGTTCACGATGGGATTTGACGGCATCTTTTTTACAATATCATCCACTTCCTTTTTTTCGCCGGTCAGCACCATTTTCTGTACCACTTCGTTGCTAAAAAAATCAATGAAGTCCTGGTCTGTCACGTCTTGCTTAATTCCATTCGACACATAGATATCGTTCCTCCCATCATTATCCGCATCAAAAAACAGGGCACCCCAACTCCAATCTGAAGCAGCAACCCCGCTAAAATTGGCCACGTCGCTAAAGGTGCCATCCCCATTATTTAGTTGCAATGCATTTTGCTGAAACTGGTGGTAAAAGCCGGTTCGTTCCTTCAGTTTAAAGATGTCAATATTTTCAAAGGAAGTGGTCGTACGCAACCTGTAATCGTCACCGGGCAACATGTCTGTGGTAAAAATTTCCGGATAACCGTCGTTGTTTATGTCAGCCATATCAGAACCCATTGAAGCCAGGCTAGTGTGTTGCATCCGCTGTTCCAGTTCGTCTTTAAATGTGCCGTTTCCCTGGTTGACATATAGATAGTCACGTTCAAAAAAGTCGTTTGAGACATAAACGTCCGGATAATTATCACCGTTGATATCACCCACTGAAATTCCCAAACCAAAGCTGATGAGGGAACCATAGATCCCCGCCTCTTTGCTTACATCTGTAAATTTGCCATTATCATTTCGTAGCAGGTGATCGCCACCGCCCTTGAGAAATTCAGCAACCGGCCAGTCAGAAGAACGCATGTTCCTTTTGTTGGCATAATTCAACGTGTTAACGGGTATAAAACTGTTGTTGATGATAAAGCAGTCAAGGTCATTATCCATGTCATAATCAAAGAATGCAGCATGGGTTGCGTAACCACCTTTGTTTGCTAAGCCATACCTGTTGGTAGAATCGCTAAAAGTTAGATTTCGATTATTGATGTACA
>JANPIA010000041.1:0-1584 GCA_031424735.1 Segetibacter sp. | reverse complement strand
AATAGAATAGTCTCTTTTTTTATTTGCACCATAGAGGGGTTCTTAAATTGTTTTTCAGTCTCTCACAACTCCTTTATATTTCTTTTAGGCGGATCAACCCCTAATAAACTCTTTACAAAAAAATCCCGTTTCTTCTTTCTTCCATAAACACCACCATCGCCATGACCGGCGCCGGGCACTGCAAGAAAATCGAAATTCTTGCCTGCTTTGATCAATGCATTCACCACACGGTAGGTTGATTCGGGCGGAACATTTTCATCAGCTTCGCCAACTATTAACAGCAGGTCGCCTTGCAATTTATATGCATTCGTAATGTTGGATTGTTCATCATAATGCTTGCCCACCGGGTATCCCATCCATTGCTCGTTCCACCATTGCTTATCTACCCGGTTATCGTGACAGCCACAAGCCGATACGGCGGCATCATAAAATTCGGGATGGAACAATACGGCACCGGCAGAATTTTGTCCGCCGGCAGACGTACCATATACACCAACCCGGCTGGTATCGGCATACGGGTATTTAGCAGCCATTGCTTTCATCCATAGTATACGATCGGGGAAACCGGCATCTGCCAAATTCTTCCAGCACACATCATGAAATGCCTTGGAGCGGTTGTAAGTACCCATGCCATCAATTTGCACAACTATAAAACCTAACTCAGCAAGGCTCTGCGTTTCGCCGTATTGCGAAAAGTTTTTGGGCACAAACGAATCCTGCGGACCGGCATAAATCTGTTCAATGATGGGGTAGCGTTTCTTTGGATCGAATTTGCTGGGGCGAATAATTACACCCCAGATATCAGTTACATCATCCCGCCCTTTCGCATGAAATACTTCTGGTAATTTTATACCTGTAGCCAGGTAATCTGCAATATCAGCCTTCTCCAAATCCATTATTTTATTGCCATCTGATGTTCTTTTAAGCTCCATCACATTCGGCAAATCAACCCTTGAATAATTATCAATATAATACTTCCGGTCGGGAGAAAAAGTCAACCGGTGATTGGCATTCGCGTCTGTTAATTTCGTTAATCCTTTTCCATCAAACCCTACCCGGTAATAGTTAATAAAATAAGGATCTTCTCCAGCATTCATTCCACTCGCCTGGAACCATATTTCTCGTTTCTTCTTATCAATGCTATCAATATCTCTTACCACCCACTCCCCTTTCGTTACCTGGTTTTTTTCTTTACCGGTTAGTTCATCCAGCAGGTATATGTGTCGCCATCCATCCTTTTCTGTTATCCAAAGTATCTCATTCGTTTCGGGCATGAAGTGTGTGAAGATGCGTTGCTCATAAATAAAGGTGTTGGTTTTTTCATCCACCAGTTCACGGGCTTTTGCTGTTTCCGTATTTACTTCGATAATGCGGAAACGCTGGTGTCCCCTGTCAACTTTTTCAAACGTGAAAAAGCGGCTGTCGCCCGCCCTCCAGTTTATAAATGGTACCCCGGAAAAATCTATTACGTCAATATCCACTTTGGTTTTCTTCTTATCCTCCACGTTAAAAACAAACATCTCGTAACTGTTATTCTCATCACCTGGTTGCGCGTAACCTCTTGAACGCAACTCGCCCCTGGTG
>JANPIA010000040.1:0-5055 GCA_031424735.1 Segetibacter sp. | reverse complement strand
GTATATAAGCTTTGTGAAGTTCGCGCCTTACCGGTTCAGAAACATCATAAAACTGGTCTGCAAGAAAGATGCGTTTATCCCCAGCATACGGTGGCGGTTCGGGAAAGCCGGTATTGTTGATGTTGTTTGCAGTACGCCATGGAAAATCAGCATAGTGTGCACCCGCTTCAATAATGTTGTGTTGAAAATAGTTTTGATGAATAAGCACTAATCCTTTTTCATCGGCTATACCAGCAAACTTTTTTAGCCGGCTCCAGTACCATGTATTATATTTTGTGAGATCGTATTTGCTTAATCCATCCCATGCTGAACTTTGACCGCTGCGGGCAAATGGCAACTCATAAAACGGCGCCCAAACTTCACCATCCATCCGGCGAATGCGTTCGTGGTCGTCGCGCCGGCGGTCATACCAAAGCCCATAATTGTGTTCGATAGCGATCATTTTCCTTTCGTCCATCCAGTTGGCTACTTCATTTAAGTCATCTGTTAAACCAATACCTGCTCTGCCGGGAACAAAGCGGGTGATATGTGGAGATGCATCTTTTAGACCGAAAGGACCCTGCACGCTACCGCGCCACCACGATACTTCGTGCCGCTTGCCTGTCAATATTCTACTACCCCTGGTAAGCCAGCCATTTTTAACCTGCACAGGTGCTATCTTTTGTACAACTGTCAATTGCTTGATTCCAATTGCATCCATGGTTTTGACACCCATGTTTTCAGCTGGCGTAGAATTTCGTTTTATTACATCATCAATCCACTCATAAAGGGTTAGCGGTGGCTTAACTGAAAGGGCAGTAAGTTCCATAGCAACTTTTACAGGCGGACTGCTTGAGGCATCTGTTTTTAATGGAAGTATTTCGCCTCTTCCATAAGCATCACCCCCAATGCGATCTTTTAACTGCGCATAAAAAAGGCTTCGTGGGTTAATGGAATTATTCGACTCTGCCCAATATCCATCACCTGAAAATTGAGCCCAGGTACCGAATGCCCAGTTGTTAGCAGTAGGTGGTTTATAGCAGTCAACTATAGCGGCAGTGCATTGATAAAATACGCTATTGGCGGCAGCCCAGCCAGCACCCTGTGCATCTTGTCCGCGATTACCAAAGCGTAAAGCATTACCGTCTACGTTTACAATATCGAACAACGTACCCGATGCCCAGCTATCTATAGCCCCACTAAAACTATAGGGTTGTTGTGAATGGCATTGAATAAATGCGTTGGGACCAGCGGCGCAAAAGCCAACAGCAAAATCATGGTACCCACCCTCCGCATAGCAACGCTGAAAAAGGTTTTGCTGACCTGTTGTGAAGAATGTATAACGGCGCTGACCGCCAATCTCCGACACCGGCGCAAGCGACTTACAATCTTCCACCGTAATGCGTTTGGTAGTTTCGTAAGCAGCTACAGCCGACCCGGCAAAGTGTTGAAACGTTACGCGCCGTACCCACGCATCTACGGTATTTTCCAATGTTACCGCCATCCATCGATGTGCTTCATCTTTTGGGTTGGTGGCATCAAAAGTTGATTCGCAACTCAGATTTTCTACCCCAACATTTGATATTCGCCCTGCCCATTTATAGGTGGCAATGGTTCCGCCACCATAAGTTGTATCGAGGGCTGTGGTTATCGGCGCATCTATGGTGATGAGGTCACTGTTTATTGCCACTACCTTTCTATCCCAAAATAAATCACGCTGCCCTGGCTTCCAGCCTAGTGCATCAACGCCACCGCCAAAAGCTTTAGTTCCAAGGTCGTTGATCCATTTTGTTGTGGATGGCCTATGAATAAGAATCATATCACCCACTTTAAAATTTTGTGCAGAAGCAACATGAAGACTCATTGCATTCACCGGAACATATGCATCAATGATCCTAACTTCAGAAGAGATTACTTTATCGTTTTTACCAGCAATCGTAATTAAAGTTTGCCTGTCTGAACCGGCACCCTGTAAAATGGTTTCACTTATACCGCTGCCGCGAAGCACAACACCGGAAGTGTTTATAAACAAGGCACCATCTACCTGGTAAGTTCCTTTCTCTAACAAAACTGCCCCCCTGAAACCATCCGGATTTACAGGTAAAGCCGATACATAGTTTATAGCTGATTGTATGCGTAACGTTGCATCGCCTTTTAATAAGGGCACGGTAACTTTTGCGGAAATGAACGGGATGGGCTTCTCTGAAGCATTGTAACCTGCATACGAAAAATCGGGTATGCGATTGCCTTGTTCATCTGCATGATACGAAAGTTTGTCTCTTTCTGCAGTTAAGGGGCTTACTGGTTTAGCAGGTTTTTGCGCTGCAACATTCATTAGTGCAACTATAAATCCTGCAGATAAGATCAATTTAATATTAAAAAACAAAGTGAAATATATACGTTGAAGTTTATGAAATGAGGAGGTGATAAACGCTGGGCGCAAGCAAATTGTTGAACCGATAAACATAACGGTTTACTACATAGAAACAGGAGAAACATAAGATTCGCGTAGCGTTTTCTATTTGCTTCTATTGCGAACTGTATTCCTATTTTGTAGGCTCACATCAACGCTGCGATAAAAATAGAAAATGCACTTCAAGATTGATACGGCTTCGCCTCTCTCAGTTACATGAAGGGTATTTCGTTAAGCAAAGTGGTTTACAGTTGAAAGAAGTTGTACAACGCGCTTGCTCGTTTGACCTTTTACCGTTTTAAACATGGTAACTACAATCATAAAAAATACAATGATTGCACCAGTTTATAATTAAATTTTTTTGGGTAAATGGGCGTATGAAAACTTACAAATTGCTGAACCTGTCGAACGTTCTGACCATATGATAGCTTCTATAAAGCGGTTAAGGATACCAGGTATTTATCGAATTAAATAAAACACCGTTTTAACACCAGGAAATAAGTATGCAAATCCTCTAACACATCTAACAAGAGTTCATAGGTCTCCCTTCAAAAAAAGCGACCGATCACTTCTTTTTAATGCTCACTTTTTCACCTGCCATAGCAAGGGTATTCAGGTATTCTTCAATGTGCATATAGCCGTCTTTACTCAGGCTGGATGCATCAACAGCCGACTTCGGATTAAGCCCATGTTTCGTTTCCCAATCATCGGGCATACCATCATTATCTGAATCTTTATAAGGTGTTCCTTTATATTCCGGGTAGCCGCCCACCTGGCTGATATCAGTAATAATACCTTTTTTATAACTGTCGATTGGTAAACGGCGATGCTTAAATTGGGTTGCAGGCAATTTCACATTGGGAGAATAAGTGATGTTGCCGGTGCGCACCTGTTCAACAATGCGTGTATCCACATCATCACGCTTAGGCAAGGTTGCACCTGCGTTTGAAAGTACCACATGCATCACTTCGGTTGTTGGCAAAATGGTGAGCTCCGGCATAGGCAATGGTTTATTCCATTTCATATCATCTTTATATTTACCTGCGTTGGGCAACTCTTCTACCTGCACACCACCATCCCAGTTATCTTTTGTTACCCGCTCATTTCCTTCAACAATATTACCATGTACATAAGCTCTTCCATACACCTGGTATTTAAGTTTGCTTCGTCCCGATTCTGGTTTTAGAATCCGGTATCCGATTGGTGTGTTCTTTGGAGTTGATGGTCCGGGTTTGTAATAATTGTTAATGATATTATACATGGCCCGGTAATCGCCGCCGTCTGTTGAACGGTGTACCCAGTTGAACACCACATTGTTTACAAAGTTGAATACACCATTCCACCCAATGGATGGATTTCGGCCAGCATTGTCTGCCCAAAGGTTACGAACGAATGCGCAGTTTTCACCGCCAAGCGTACTGCCGAATGCGTGATTCCAGGTATCGAGACATTCAGAGAAAATTGAATTTTGTATGGTGATGTTTACGGTGCCGAATTTATCTTCGATTTTGCCGGTACTATCGTTATACATGTGCCGGTACATGCTCATATTTTCATCGAGCCCCCAACTTGCAGATATATGATCCATAATGATATTGCCAACCGGGTTGCCACCAATCGCATCATCTCTGCGCCCTACGTTTGTTTCACCGCGGCGAAAACGCATGTAACGTATGATCACATCGTGTGTATTGATCCATACGGTTTCACCTGCTATACATACCCCATCGCCCGGTGCTGATTGACCCTGTATTGTAATGTACGGTGCACGAACGATCAGGGGTGTTTTTAATCGAATGATACCGGCCACATTAAATACTATTATTCTTGCCCCACCTTGTTCACATGCTTCCCGTAAAGAGCCGGGACCATCATCGTTCAGGTTGGTCACAACCAACACTCTACCGCCACGTCCGCCGAAGCTGTATTTGCCACCACCTTCAGCTCCCGGAAAAGCAGGGATATCTGCCTGCGGAAGATCGACCGGGCGGGATGCCCAGGGAATATAGGGTTTACCTTCTCTTGCTTCTTTTTGAATAATCGGCAAGGCTTTTCCCCAGGCTTCTTCTGAATGCTTCATGGCAGCTTTCATTAACGAGTCCGACCATGCCTGAACGTCTTTAGGAATGTCAGGGTATTGAGCAGACACCGGTTGAAAGAGACCAGTAAGAAATACTGATATAAATAAAATAAATGCTTTTTTTATGTTCATCATATAATTCTTTGACTGTAATTAATAACCCCCTTGTCGCTTTTCAATGTTTTGAAATAGTTAGCCAGGGCAATTCTATTTTTGAACTTTTACATCTACTTCCATTTGGGTGGTAGCATTGGGCGAATCTCCATTTACAAATCGTACAAGGATAGCACCCAATTTTCCGGCAGTCGTTTTAAACCCGATTACATTATTGGAGGCAGCAGTGCTTAATAATGTTATTTTGGTTGCAGTACCGGTAGCCATGTTGCCACCGATCAACGTTTGAATAGCACCGCCGGAAGTTAATTGTGAAACGAAGTTTACTGTACTGGGCATCTTTTTGAAAAGTGTAACATTTTTTGTCCACGAAGCAATGTCATAGAAATTCAATTGTGGCTGCGGCGCACTTAATGCATAAAAGCAATGCTTCAGATCGTCGGTGGTAGAGGTTGTACTTCTGCCGGTA
>JANPIA010000039.1:0-38118 GCA_031424735.1 Segetibacter sp. | reverse complement strand
CCATAAAACTTCCATCGCAAAACTGGAGTAGTTGCTCTTTTGTAATGCCGCGGTCTGCATTTGTTTTTACTTGTTCGGGCAATGTGTTGTAGCGAAGTTTGGATAGCCGTAGAAAGAGTTGGGTTCGGCTGGCCAGGCGGTATTGCGTTTCGGCATCGGTGAGCATACCCATAAGCGTATGGGCTTCGGGATGTTGATGTACGGGTTGATCTATTACTGCCTGGTATAGCTTTGACATGCCAAAGAGTTTTAACTCCTGCATTTGTTGTACGGTACTTTGTGTGTTCATGTTTTTGTTTTTATGGATGAATAAACTATGTTGGCTAATTGTATGCTTCTGGTCCGCGCAGGTTATTGTGGTCTGGCATGTTGAATAAAAAAAGTTGTTCGGGTTCAAGCATGTCGAGGTTGTTGATAAGGATATTATTGATGGTGGTGTAACTATAGTTTTGCCCGTTTAATGCCCGCTTGCAGGCTGCTTCTACACGCGTGGCAGAATAGGCACTTACGAGCCTTAGGATACCAAGGCAGGCATTGTAAGTTTGTTCGGTAAACCTTCGTGCTTTTAATACCCCTTGCATGTACTGGTGTGCTGCGGGGCCAACCTTTGTAGCTTGTTCTAAAAAATAAGTGGCTGTCCATCCTTTTTGCTCAGCGTACCGTTGGTGGCTTTCGGGCATGTGTTCTTTAATGGTGGTAAAATCGTGCGGCTTATAACTACGCCTGTGCAGGGCTATTCGTTGGTGTGCATAATATATCTCTACCGTATCGGTATCGTAAATTGCATTAACCGATTTACCTATAAAACTAAAGGGAACGCTGTAGTGGTGCCAGTTTTCACCAAGGGTAATGTGATAGTTCTTTTGCACTTTGGCCTTTGCTTCATGCCTGATAACAAATTGTTCGGCAGGAAGGGGAAGTAGTAAGGCCTGTTCGTTCTTTATAAAACTATCGGAGCGGCTATAATCCTTCTTTTGAAAGGAGCGCTGGTGGTGGATTTTTAGCTGCTCAATAATATGACTATTGAGTTCATTAATACTGAAAAATGTCTTATCGCGCAAAGGTGCATATATGCGCTGGTACACCAGTTTTACTTCATTTTCTACCGGTGCTTTATCCTTAGGCTTACGCACCCTGGCAGCCTGCAAGCTGGCATTGTTGTGAAGGGACCATTGTATTAAAGTGTCGGTAAAAACGGGTTCGTAGCGGCAGCTTTTACTTACAGCAGTTTTCATATTATCGCACATAATACTATGCGGTACGCCACCAAAATATGCTAGGCATAAGTTCAGCGCTTTTATCACATTGGGCTGTGTGGCATTGGGTAGCGCTACGGCAAAGCTATAGCCACTAAAAGGCAACACGCCAACAAATACCGGGCAGTTAATAACCTCTCCGCTTACCTTATCTACATAGCTAATCATATCGCCTGCAAAATCAATCATCATTACACTGGCAGGCTGATACTTGAAATGCATGGTGGCCTCATGCATCTTTTTGTACTGTGAAAAAAGATCGCAGAACTGCGAGTATTCATACCCATCGGCATTCTCTTTCCTATACTCTTGCCAAAGCAAATACTTGGTGACACCAGTGCGTTTTAGTTCTTCAAGAAAATAAGGGATACGGCTTTTAAAATATCCATTGCGGCTATCAGGTTGCATCTGCACGGCATCACCATACGCAATAATGCTAAGCCCTGCATCGTCCATTTGTTGCAATGCTTCAAGACTAAATGCACATGCCTGAAAACGACTTGTATACTGCTTAACAGTGTTGCGGGAAATTTGAAGATCCCTTGAAATTTTGCGTCCTGAAAAACCCTTCTGTAATAATTGTAATATGGTGCGTACCTGTTGCATTGTTACCAGTTTATTAGACATCTCTCCTTACTGTTTTATTTGAGCAGTAAAGGAATGCTTACTAAGTAATGAAATGTGTACGCTCTTACCGGAACACGACCTGTTTTAGCAGGGTGGCTCAGTTACGCCGGAATGTCATGAACCATCATTGCTGTGGGTGGCTCAGTTTGCCCGGAATCCAATTTGGCTGATGCCCATTAAAGGGCTTATTGGAATGTAGTTTGAAGGTGGCTCACTTTGAGCGGAATGGTGGCTCAGTTTGGAGCGGAATATGCACTAATGTTGCGTATAATTCTCTTGTAGGTGTAGCCAGAACATTTAATACCTATGTAAATCCTTTAAGCCCTCTTGTAGAATTAGCTACTGGAAAGAGTGTTGAAAGTGATTTTACGGAAGAAAAATCAAGAGTTGTTTCTGGAGCAGAGGGAGTAATGGCTTTCATTCCTGGAGGGAAGATTGCCGGAACAGCAGCAAAAACAGTTGAAAAAGCTATTTTCAAAACTGCTTCTAAGAGAAGTACACAAGGTGGATTGAACCTTTTCAAATGGGGAGCCCCTCAAACCACAAAAGCGACAGGTTGGAAAGCCGGAGATTATATGTTGCATCTCCCCAACAAGGGAACACCGAAGCTGAATTGGCAAGCTAACTACAGAGCCTTACGGAGAGAAATGGGATTGGGTAAGCCAATTTTTGACTCTTATAGATTACCTGATGGGAATTTAATACCAACAGGTGGATTTTTAAATGCAGAGAGGTCTGTCCTTCAAGGAAGGGGTTGGATTTTTAACTCGGGTAGCGGGGCATGGATGCCGCCAGGATTTTAAAACAGGTATAAAAGATGGAATTTAATCAACTCATATTGGAAAAGCTGCATCCCTTGTTTACAGAACATGGGTTAACAATAGCAGAAGAATCGAAAGACATTGTAAAGTATGAATCTAAGGAATTAATTATCCTTCTTGTTCATAATCCCAGAGAAAAGTCAAACACTCTTTGGGTAAGTAGCAATCTCTTGAATAGTGTTGAAATTGATAATGAGCTAATGCAAAAATTTTTCAACTCTGATTTAAAACTTAGCAATCTTCCGAAGGAGATTTTTATAAATAATGTGTTCCTGTTTTTTATTAGTGAAGGAGAAAAGCTATTGGATGCGGATAAGCGTGTTTTAACTGCTCTTGTGGAATTTAATGAGCAAAGGAGTAAGGAGTTTACCGCAAATCTGGTAGAGCGACAATATTTGGAAGCAGCAAACAAAGCATGGTATGAGGGAAGTTATTCGGATGTTGTTAGATACTTGGAGAAGGTAAGTAAAGACAATCTATCAGCATCCTTTAAGCAGAAATATAAGATTGCACAAAAGAGATTAAGTAACTGAAATTTTTAAGTTTCGCCGTGGCAAGGTCAAGGTGTTAGACCTGCAACTGTAGCGAGGGTAAGAAGATAAAATATTAAAGAGCCATTGGTTATTAAAATAGCGGGTAGCTTTTTTGTTTTAATGGGCATACGCTTTTCGTCCGTGAAGGGGTCTCCTTTTCATAGCTTTGCGCGGTGTCAATGGTACTTGGCAATATTTAGCTTGACTATTGGTGATTCCTCATTCTTCCTAAGTTTTCTAAAGTCGAAACCTTGATTGCAAGGCAATAGATTCGTTTCGAACGGCACTGCCTTTGCAAAACAGTTCGCTCCCTGCACGATATATTTACATTCACTCACAAATTGCTCTTTGAACTTTACTCTAACATCCATCTTGTCATTATCCATTCGGATTGAAGATAGCGGGGATTAGTAGCAAGAAGCTTGGAGACTTTAATGAGGGTTTACTTGATAATAGGAATTTGTATAATGATAAGGAGCTGATTGATGAGGGAGAGTTGGATTGGTACGACTACGGGTTTAGAAATTATGATCCGCAGATTGGGAGGTTTCCGCAACTCGACCCGTTAACGCATGATTATCCAGAGCTCACAAATTATCAATATGCAAGTAACGATCCTATTGCAAATATTGATTTGGATGGCTTAGAAGGTGTAGACGCTGTTTTTCAGGGAGCTAAAAATGCTCTCCAGCAAGGAGTAACAGCTATCGCCCACCCTTTGGCAAAAGCTGCAAGCGTGGGAATGTCAGGATTAAGCATGGCAAGCTTAGCGATAAATGCTGTGAAAATAGCTGCAATCATTGTCAATAGCCAAATTGCATCACAAACTTTAAATCAAGGTTTATCTAATATTGGAGTTCAAAAGCAATTAACGGATGCGACACTCAATTTTTATGAACAGCATAAAAATGAAATGAGCATTGCAGATTTACTAGTTTTAGCAGCACACACAAACAACTATTTTAAGGGCTTAAATTTGATGGCCTGGTGGGCCCGAAATGATTTTATTAAGCTTAATAGAGTTGTAATAAATAATGTCAATCTACAGCCTGATGTACAAGTACAGATAGTGCAGGCGGGCATAGAAGATAGTCAGGAAGGTTTTGCTGGAATAATGAGGGAAGGAGCAAATACAGGAATATTTATTTCGGGTGCCGGTTTGTTTCCTAATGTTGGGGCAGGACCGAAGGCTCCAATGTTTAATTCGAGAATTCAACAAGGGATCGTTAATTCTAGAGCCGTTCAAGGCAGTGCGAAACGTTTTGTCAGCAAAATTCCAGCAAATTCTAAAGCGAGCGTAACTACAGAAAAATTAAGCGATGGCGGTTATTTATTTTCTGCTTCATCACCAGGTAGAGTTCCTGGTTCAAGAGCAATTTATCAAAAATGGATTAATTCATCTGGGCAAACTGTAAAGTATTTAAAAACAACCTTTGGCCCTACGGGAAACATCATTCATATAAAACCAAAATGAGAAATAGAAGCGAAATATTATTGGACATAATAAACCTTACTGGAAATTTGAATGATTTGCAAACCGAATTATCTCAATATCCTTGGGACATTGAAGTCCCGATAGTTACTTTAAATAAAAGCCATCTTATTAATGTTATAGAAAAGTGCATGAATGGTGATTTCAATTTCGAACAAACAGAAAATTGGGCGAACGCTATTGAAAGTAGAGAAGATGTGGAATTTGAGAATGAGCAAATTGAAGAAACCATTTTTGAATTAGCTAATCCCGAGTTGTATGGAAAACTAACAAGAAAGAGACTGAAAGAGTTGGTTTCTTATTTATGAAGATTTTTGCCCTTCACTGACGAAGAGAGTCCTTTATTTTCGTTTGAAGTCGCTGTGCTAAGACATGGAACACCCTACAAGTTCTTCGGAACACTTAAGGAGAAGGGGGGGGATTGCTCGTCAGCAGAGCTATTCTCCGTTTATCCTGATAATTAAATATAGAATTATGACCTAGAACACACTACTACTGACACAGTTTAACTTACACTCCCGCGGCTATTTAAATAACCAAGGGCTGCTTTATAATTTAGCTATTACCCTCCATACCGTTTCCTATGGTGATACCTCAACGGGTAATATTTCTCGGGTTGAACTTTTCGAATGCGTCTAGGGCATGACCTTTCAAAAAAACTCGCGTTATATCTGACAAATTTTCTTCTTCATACAGTGGCTCAAATATTTGTACAACAATCGCATCTTCAGTTTCCTGACGTAACCCTCCGGCCAACTACATGTTGGTCATCTCGTTTTTGTAGCGGTTAATTATTTTTTGAAGTGATGAGGAAGCAGTTCAGTGATTTTATTTATGGGATGGTCAGCAATTTTTTCAAGCACTTCACGCAGCCATGTGTATGGTTCGATGCCGTGCATTTTGCAGGTGCCCAGTAAACTATAAAGCATGGCGCTTCGCTGTGCCGCTTCGTGAGATCCGCAGAACAAATAATTTTTTCTTCCTACCGCCACAGGGCGGATAGAGTTTTCTACCGGATTATTATCTATGTTCAGCATCCCGTTTTCAATATACAGGCATAGCCTCTTCCACCGTTCTATGCTATAGGCAAGTGCTTTGCCAATACTACTTTTAGGTGTTACCTCCATATACTGCTGCTTCATCCAGAGGCCTAATGAGGCAAGTATGGGAACAGCTCTGTGTTGTCGAACTACTTTAATTTCATCAAAAGACAGGCCTTGCTCTTTGACATCTCTTTCAATGGTATATAACTTTTGTATCTGCTCCATGGCATAAGCAGCACGGCTTTCATCGTTTGGCAATGCTTCATTAAACATTCGCCTGGCATGGGCCATACAATGCATTAGTGTGATGTCTGATTGCTTATCAAATATTTCATATGCGCTATAACCATCGCTTTGCAGATAACCTTTAAAGTGTTGCAGAACTTCTATAGGTCCTTCCCGTCCACGACCTTGCTGGTAATCGAAGAAAACAATCTTTTTAATACTGTTCTGATACACCCAGTAATAACCTCTGTGTGTCTGGCCTTTCTTATCCTTATCCATTACCTTTATTGGTGTTTCATCTACATGCAGATAATTGCTGCTTAGCACTTCTGATTTTAAGGCTTCATACAACGGTGCAATTAATTTACAGGTGCTGCTTACCCAATCAGTAAGCGTTGAATAAGGAAGCTTTACACCACTTCTTTCAAAGCGTTGCATCTGGCGGTATAGCGGAAGGTGATCTGCATATTTATCAATCACGATCTGTGCCAGCAAACCTGCACCGGCTATCGCTTTTTCAAGCGGTCTTGAGGGCAGCTCTCCAATCAATACACCTTCATTATTTTGCTTTGCGTATTTATTGCGAATGTATTTTTTTACAAACAGCTCACCGGGCTCATATTCCAACACTTCGGTGATCTCTTCACCCATCTTTTTGCAGGCAGTAACATCCTCAGTGGGTTCAATGATGATCTCTTCTCTTCTTAAGTGTTCGGGTAGCTTCGTCCTTCCGGGATGTACAAGGGGCTTTTGATCAACCGATACATTAGTTTTTGTATAACTGATCTTTTTTGCATCAATCACACTGCAGGTCGCGGTGGCTTCGGCCTGTATGTCCAGCGATAGTTGAGCAGGATTTAAATCTGATGGAATAAACTTTTCGTGGCGCGATCCGAAGATCATTTTTTGAAGTTGTGCCAACTGTTGTTGCAAGCCACTAACCATCAATTGCAACTCATTATTTTGCACTTGCGACTGCTCGTATAAACTTCTGTAATCTATGCTGCCAGTGGATTGCATATGGTGCAAAGATGTACCCCTCAATTATTTTTTGTAAGTAGTTTTTGTCAACAAACTGGTGATGGATGTTGATAACGAAGCCGGTATTTTACTGCCTTTAGTGAGATGCCCTGTAAAATAAAATGGAGCTGCTCTGAAGTGATTTGCATGCTGCGTGCATCCAGGTCAAAGGCCGGTACTTCAAAGGTGCCTTTTTCGAGTCTTCTATACAAAATACTAAAGCCTCCCACCTCCCATACCAGAAGCTTAATGTGTGTACGAGGCTTGTTGATGAAGATAAATGCATCACCATCCATTACACGCTTACCCAGTTCATTTGTAATGATGCCGCACAGCGAATCAAAGCCTTTGCGCATATCGGTCTCTTTGCGGTACAGGTGGTACTGCCGGCTGGCAGAAGCAATAACAATACTCATAGCACACAAAGTTCTTTGAGGTAGGATGCACCAACAGGTTGATAGATTTTTATGCCATGTACTTCTGCAAATAATCCGGCAGCGGGATTTGGATTTGGAGTATGAATTTTTAGTTTAGCAAAACCAACAGGTTTGAAATTCTTTGCTGCTTTTCTTTTGTATCGGCTTTGCCATTTATAAAATGCCGTTTTGCCAATGCTGTACAGCTCGCAAAATTCTGAAACTGTTTTATCTCCGTTTTCAAATTCTTCCAATAATTTTTTTATCTGTTCCTGTGTACGACGGATACGAGGTAGTTTGTTTGTAATTTGCTCCATAAATTTATAAATAGTTGGAAGCAAAAATATGTGTGGCCATTGTTCATTGCAAGATGTAGTTGGACGTGGGCTTACTTCCTGACTACCTTTTTCTAAAGATTGATTGAGAAAATCAAAGCATTTTACCATTAACTCTTTATCAAAGATATTGTTAATCATAAATCTTCCAAACTCTCCTAAGATTGGATAGATGCCATCTTCTTCGTCAAATACTGTGACGAACTCAGGAACTGTGGTTTTTAAAAAGGTGAATAGCTTTTTAAAAAAATCGTCTTTAATGACCTGAAAGTGCATTTTGTATATCTGTTAAAAGTTGTTTAGTAATCTGTCTATCTGTGGTGGAAAGGTTTGATTTGTTTCTCGAAACTTTTTGCAGGGCAGTTCTATAATCCAAAATTTTTTTGCATAAGACTTCCCTCCAACTGTACTTCCGTAAGTTGTCAAAAGAAAAATTTTGGATAACTCTTCCTGGTCTTAGTAATTATTGCAAATTAAAATGCCTTTTGACTACTAAAGGAATATCATTTAAATGAGGTCTACTCTTCAAAACTTTGAATAAATCATCCTCAGTATTTACGTTTTGCAGTTCTTTGAGGATAACGTTTTGAATGTAAAATTTAATCTCTGATTGTCGCTCATTGTCTTCAATGTTCTTTTCAAAGTTTAATAAATCCATTATTCTGATGTTTTCTTTTGTATCTAAAGAAGCTAAGCGATTATAAACATGCATATCAGGATTTATCTCTTCTAGTTCTGGAACAATAAAACCATAATTCAAATAGTATATATTTCCAAAATCTGACTTTTGAACATTGATTACCTTTATTAAGCTGTTGCTATCCAAATACCAATAATTTCCTTTTTTTCTAAAACCATGTGGCTTTATGATAGCATCTAAATATTTAATAAATTCTCTTTTTTCCATGAAATTTAATATTTGTCCATTATTGTGTTCCAGTTTCCGCCAAACTCCTTCTCAAATATTGATTTATAATTTTCCGTCCTGCTGGAGTCTCCTTTCATAGCTCTTTGTGCTTAGCCAAGGGACCCTGGCATTCGCCTTAACAATACTGCGATTTATAAAAGAAATTGTTTAGCTCAGTAACGCTAACAAAAAAGCTGCTCCAAATGGAACAGCTTTTAAAAAATATTAATTAACTAATTATCCTAAAGCCACTCTCTTAAACTCAATCACCTTCAATTCACTGTCTACACTCTTCAAGTAAGCACCTACAGTCATGCTGGTATCTTTTACAAACAACTGGGCAGCCAATGTATTTTCTTTAAAGAACGCATTCAGCTTACCATCAGCTATCTTGGCAATCATTTCCGCAGGCTTGCCAGCCATTTTAGGATCGGCAGAAATTTGCTCCGTTACAATCGCTCTTTCTCTTTCAATTGTTTCAGGTGAAATACTGTCAGCGTCTACACCCAATGGATTCATTGCTGCGATTTGCATCGCGATGTCGCGTCCTGCTTCACCGGCATCTTTGTTGAAACCTACTAGCACACCCATGCGGTTTGCACCGTGAATGTAAGAGGCTACATAAGGTGCATCAATTCTTTCAAAACGGCTAACACCAATTTTTTCACCTATGGATGCAAGTTTATCGTTGATCATATCTGACACTTTCGCGCCATTAACTGTTACATCGTTCAGTTCTTCGGCACTTTTTACATTGTTGCCAATGGCAGCATCTGCAATGCTTGTTGCAAAGGCAACAAACTCAGCGTTTTTACTTACAAAGTCTGTTTCGGAACTGATGGTAAGAACGATCCCGGTTTTATTATCGAAAGTTGTTTTAGCTATTACAACGCCTTCCTTTGCTTCACGGTCGCTGCGCTTGGCGGCAACTTTTTGACCCTGCTTGCGTAACCAATCAATGGCTGCTTCAAAGTCACCATTTGTTTCGGTTAATGCTTTGCGACAGTCCATCATACCTGCTCCGGTAGTCTGGCGTAATTTATTAATATCCTGTGCAGTGATTGTTGCAGTAGACATAGTATTTATAATTATGAGTTATGAATTATGAATTATGAGTTATGAGTTGACCTACGTTTGCAGGTCCTCATTGATTTGATGGTTTGTTGTTGCTTCTGTAAGCACAACCGTACAAGAGTGCGACCCCGAGTTCCGTCTCTCCGTTCCTCGTCGGGGCAGGCAGCAACGATGTTGATTGGTATTATGAAGATTGGCTCATCACCATTAAAGATTTAATAATGATGAGCCAACTTATTACTTAACGTATTTTCTACAACTTAACGTGGACCACCACCACCACCCTGCGGACGGCGGCTTGCACCACCCGGTACTCGGCGCTTGGTTGGACCACCCGGTCCACCGGGTCCCTGAGTACCTCGACCTCTTCCACCGCGTGCCGCTTCATTCTCTGCTTCTGCTTGTAAACGGGCAGCTCTTTTTTCTGAATCATTATCTACATCACCTTCCTGATCGTCGTCTTTAGAAGCATGGCGCTCCGCAAGACCTTCAGCAATTGCAGCAGCAATGTAATTGGTAATAATAGCTACTGATTTTGTTGCATCATCGTTTGAAGGGATGGCAAAATCAACCTTGTTAGGATCGCTATTGGTATCAACCATACCGAAAGTGGTAACGCCTAAACGCTTTGCTTCGGCAAGTGCAATATGCTCGTGACCTATATCAACAAGAAACAAAGCAGCCGGGGCACGACCTAACTGGGCGATACCACCTAAAACTTTTTCCAGCTTTTCTTTATCGCGTGTCAATGTCAAACGCTCTTTCTTGGTAAGGCTTTCGGCGCTACCATCATTCAACATTTTTTCGATGCTTTGCATTTTCTTCACGCTCTTACGAACGGTGTTGAAGTTGGTAAGCATACCACCTAACCAACGCTCGGTTACGTAAGGCATGTTTATTTTTTTGGCAGCTTCGGTTACAATTTCCTTAGCCTGCTTTTTTGTAGCAACAAACATGATCTTCTTACCGCTCTTGGCAATAGATTTCATAGCGGCAGCAGCTTCCTGTAAACCTTCTACGGTTTTGTTAAGGTCAATAATGTGAATACCTTTTTTTTCAGCGAAGATGAAAGGCAACATCTTAGGGTTCCACTTCTTCTTCAGGTGACCGAAATGTACGCCGGCTTCCAGAAGTTGCTGTTGTAGTGAAGTGTTATTTTCCATTGTTTATGATAATTATATGATGATAAAAATTGTAAAGGATTAACGCTTACTGAACTGGAAGCTTCTTCTTGCTTTCTTCTTACCTGGTTTTTTACGCTCAACACTACGTGGATCGCGTTTTAATAAACCGGCAGCTTTTAAAGCAGGGCGCAGTTCGGGGTCAACCTCCAGCAATGCACGGGCAATACCCAGTTTTGCAGCTTCAGCCTGTCCTTTTAATCCACCACCCGTTGCGTTGATCTTTACATCAAACTTATCAGCAGCTTCAATGGTTTTGAAAGGTTGCTCCACCTGGTTTTGTAGATAAATCAGGGGGAAGTAAACCTTGTAATCTTTATCGTTCACAGTAATCTGACCACCGCCTTTTGTCAAAAAAACTCTTGTTACCGCTGCCTTACGACGACCTACGGCATTTTTTTGTTTTTCCATTATTTGTTATTTGGAATTTAAGATTTGGGATTTGAAAACGTAAGTTCCTTAGGTTGCTGTGCAGTGTGCGGGTGTTGATCGCCGGCGTACACAAATAATTTTTTATACATTTTGCGACCCAGGCGGTTTTTTGGAAGCATGCCTTTTACAGCTCTTTCAATAATCACCTCGGGGCGACGCTTGATGAGGTCTTTAGCTACTTCTTGTTTTTGACCACCGGGGTAACCTGAGTAATTCAAATAGACTTTTTCGTCCATTTTGTTACCGGTAAATTTTACCTTCTCGCAATTAGTTACAATTACGAAATCACCACAATCCACGTGGGGAGTGTAGTACGCTTTGTTCTTACCGCGAAGAACTGCAGCGATTTTTGCGCAAATCCGTCCGACGGTTTGATTAGTACCATCAACAACATACCAGTTGCGTTGAATGGTAGCCTCATTGGCAGATTTGGTTGTGAAATGTAGTTTGCTCATTATTCTTTGTTTAAGTTTTACCGGTGCTATCCCACCGGTTTTAAAATTGGAGGGCGAAGGTAGGCGGATGCATTTGAAAAAAGCAAATTAAACAGGGTTAATTTTCACCACACCTCTATAACGCGCTGGTTTACAGTAAAAAATTTGCTCTAAGTTTTTAATTGAAGGTATTAAACCAGCGGTTTTGCCGCTATTAGGCTTCGTTGTGTCACCCCCTTGTAACGCTGCTAAATGTTTCAGTAAATGAAACAACATTCAAAAATAGCAGCAGATGTACCCGATTAACTTTTGATTTAGTTTTATATAAATGATTATCCAATCTAAAAGGTCGCTCCGCATCGCTCATGTAACCGACTGCCATATTTATAACAACACCAGGGTAATATCGTCGATGAAAAGAATGTTTACCGGATTGGAAGCGATGGAAGATAAGCCCTCGATCATCATCAACACAGGCGACACGATCTTAGATGCAAACTTTAAAAAACGCTCTATAATTGAGGAAAGATGGGAAATTTGGAGTAGGATAACGTCAGCGGTAAGCATGCCAATCTATAGTTTGCTGGGCAATCATGATGTGGTGCTACCACCGGTGTTCCGGTTTCTAAAAGCACTTTACAACCCATTTCCAGATAAAATTTTGGCACTTCAAACCCTGAAAATGCCTGGCTTGTACTACAGTTTCAATTTAAATGGCTGGAAGTTCATTGGTTTAAATAGCATTGCAAAAAGGTACGCCTTGGATGATAAGCAATTTGAATGGTTAGATAGAGAACTGGCGTCAACCACCCTGCCTGTTTGCATTTTCTCTCATGTGCCTCTAGTTTCAGTAGCATCTTTCATCTATCATCTTCAAAAAAAACGCTGGTGGGCTTTTCCGCGAAAAGAAATGCAAAGCGATTCATTTAAGCTGCAAGCCCTATTCAAACAATATAAAAACGTAAAACTCTGCCTCAGCGGCCATGTTCATTATACCGACGATGTGGAATACAATGGTGTGCGGTATTTGTGCGGCGGCGCGGTTTGTGGAGAGTGGTGGAAGGGACCATCAGACCAGTTTCCGCCGGAGTACACCATTATTGACCTGTACGAAGATGGAAAAGTTGAAAAGCAGTTGGTTTACCTTACACATGATCAATAATGGAGTAAAGTAACCCTCAGATCAATTGTATGACCATTCCCGTTTTTTGTTATAAAAAATAATGGTGCCCCATAGTAAACCAAGCACGCCATTCACTAAAAAGCAGCCAATAGCAATACCCGTTACATCGAAATACTTGCTGCATACAACGGTAGATATTCCTGTAAGCAAACCAATTACAATGGACGATACAAAAAATGGATCCTTTTTAAAACTCCTCAGGTAATAACCCTGGGAGGTGCCTATCACGTTTGCCAGTTGTGTAAAGCCAAGAAATAGTACCGGTACAATCGGTAAAAAACGCTGAGCAAGGCTTGGATAATACAACTTTAAAAAAGAAAGAAAAGCCATAAAAAAAACCAGTCCGGCTAAACATACGATTACGGAAATGATGGTGGATCTCCTGAAATTAAGGTTTAAATCATCAAACTTTTTAGTGGCAACTAAATTTGAAAACAGCGGTATTTTGGTGGTGATCCAACTGATGGAAATGATGCCGATACCATTTAGGAATGTTTGTGTTGCTCCCATTTGCCCGGCTACAACAGCTCCCTGCGTAGCAAACAAAACCGGGCTGAAAAACTGGAAAACAAAGTAGGTGCTTATGCTGCCCAGCGCTATTCTAAACTGGAACGGCAATACTTCTTCCCTGTAATTTATTTTTGAGCTGATGGGAATACGCCATAGGTTTTTAAAAGTGGCAAAGAAACCCCTGTTTGTCATCCAAATTACAATGGCTAAGTTGGAGATGAGCAGTGCAAGCCCGTATGCCAGCAATTGCAAATCGGTCAAAAGAAAGATGGTTAGGAAAACAAGGTTAACTATCTGCTGAACTAACCTCAACTGTGCAGTTTCTCTTACTTTACCCAACCCCTCAAACAGGGCAAACAGCAGGTCCAACAACAATATGAGGCAGGTAGATACACAAAGTACAACCCAGGGTAGTTGCCAGTTTACATTCAGCTCAGCATTGTAGGTGGTAAAAAAGATATTGCCCGCCAGTAACAAGGTTATAAATAGCAACAACGTTAGAACTGAAAATCCTTTCACAGCTAAATGAATAATGGAGCCCAACCTCGACAAATAATATTCGTCACCGGTTAATTCAAAACCATTTTTCCAGCTTAGATGGGCAGCTTCGTGCGCTACGTATTGGGTTAATATACCGGTTATACCGAGCTCAAAAAAAATGCGGATAGAAGCGATGCTTAAGAACGTATAAAAATATCCCTGCTGGTTTTTATCGAGCAGGTGCGCTATCAGTAAAAGCGTAACCAACACACCGATACTTTGCACCACGCGGGTAAGGATGGTAAAAGTTATCGCTGAATCTAAACCTGCCTTTTGGTATAACTTTTTAAAAAGATCAGACATCCTTTGTTTTTCAGCGTTAAAACTAAACCTTTAAAACATTTGTTTATCCTTTGCTGGTAACATAAAACGGTCATAACTCTCTTTAGAAAACCCGTTACTTTTAACCATGATCAGAAAGCTGCTGAAAGCATTCACTCCACCACTTTTGTATAGCCTACTACACAAAATGATTACTGCTGAAGTTGGTTATCATGGAAATTATACATCGTGGGAAGAAGCCCTGAAGAACAGCACCGGGTTTGATAACCCGGCAATTTTAAAAAAGGTAAGAGAGTCTGCATTATTGGTGAAGGAGGGAAAGGCAGTGTTCGAAAGGGACTCTGTTCTGTTCGATAAAATTCAATATACATGGCCGGTGATCGCCTGTTTACAACACATCGCCATAGCCAGTAGCAACCTTTGTGTACTTGACTTTGGCGGATCGCTTGGTACAACTTATTTTCAAAGCAGGCGGTTTTTACAGCAGGTTCCTTTAAAATGGTTTGTAGTAGAACAACCTCACTATGTTGATTGTGGGATAAAGGAATTTGCAGACGATCAACTGCGTTTTGCTTATTCAATAGAAGAAGTAATAACCAGGGAAAAGATCAATTGTCTGCTGGTTTCGGGTACACTGCAATGTTTGGAGAAACCAGTGCAGTGGATAGAAAGCATACTGCATTTCGACAACATACTTATTGATCGGACCTCATTTATTGAAGGTGAAGAACGGCTGATGATAGAAACCGTACCGGAGCAAATTTACCGGGCATCTTTTCCTTGCTGGTTTTTTAATGAAGATGAATTTATAAAACACTTTACCACAACGCATGAGTTGATTACCGTTTTTGACAGCGCAGATGAAAGTACCGTAAGCAGCGATTTCGAAAAAATGTATTGGAAAGGATTTTTCTTTAAAAAAAAGATATTGCCCGCCTAAACTTTGGGCATAACATTATAAGCAGTCACCAATATGAACATCAGAAGAATTCTAAAGTCGTTAATGCCTCCGTTGATTTCTGATTATGTAAGAAAGCTCCGGGTAAACACCAACGAGTACAAAGGCGATTATAAAAACTGGGGCGATGTAATGGGCATCAGCACCAGCTTTCAGGAGAATGCCATTTTTGAAAAGGTAAAGTGGGCGGCTACACAAGTGAAAGAAGGCAAGGCTGCTTACGAAAGAGATTCTGTATTGTTCAATAAGATCATTTATACGTGGCCGGTATTGGCTTGCCTGCAAAACGCGGCATTAACCAACCAACAGCTTCATGTAATTGATTTTGGCGGCTCACTCGGTACCAGCTATTTTCAAAACAGGCTTTTCCTCCAAAAAATACCATCGCTAAAATGGTTTATAGTTGAACAAAAACATTACGTTGACTGTGGTAAAAAGGAATTTGAAGACGGTCAGTTACAGTTTGAATATTCCATAGACAATGTATTGGAAAAGGAAAAGGTAAACTGCCTGCTTGTTTCCGGATCTATACAATATTTTGAAAATCCATTTGAATGGTTTGATAAGTTCATCGCGTACAACTTTAACCATATCATCTTCGACCGTATATCTTTTATTGATGGCACAACCCGTTTAACACAACAGGTGGTACCCGAACACATTTATCCGGCATCTTTTCCCTGCTGGTTTTTTAACGAGGAAGAGTTTATAAATGCGTTTACAAAAACTCATATGCTGGTGGCCGACTTTAACAGCGCCGATGAAAGTGTGCTCAGCTCCGATAATAAAAAATTGTATTGGAAGGGCTTCTATTTTAGGAAGAACGATGGAGTATAAGCCGGTTATTTATTGATGGCTTAAAACCATCTTTTGTTTACTCCGTACCTTCATATATGCTTATTCGTTTACATCCTGTTGATCCGCAGCCGCGCCAGGTAAAAGCTATTATTGAATGTTTATTGGATGGAGGCATTATTGTGTACCCTACCGATACCATTTATGGTTTGGGTTGCGATATTTTTCAACGCAAAGGGATAGAGAGAATTTGCCGGATCAAAAACATTACACCTGAAAAAGCGCAACTTAGTTTTGTTTGCTGCGACCTGAGTGATCTCAGTAAATACACCCGAAGCATTTCAACTCCACTATATCGCCTGTTAAAAGAATACTTGCCGGGGCCTTACACTTTTATCCTACCAGCAAGCAAGGAAGTGCCTAAAATTTTGCAAAGCAAAAAAAGCACAATCGGCTTGCGCATACCCGATAATAAAATAGCCAACACCATTGTTGAACGGTTAGATCATCCATTGCTTAGCGCATCTTTACCTGGCGAAATGGTTGAAGAGTATACGGACCCTGAACTGATATATGAGAATTTTAAAAACCTGGTTGATATTGTAATTGATGGCGGCAGTGGTGGCATGGAATCTTCCACGGTGATTGATTGTACCAAAGAACCTTATGAAGTTATCAGGATGGGTGCGGGTGAATGGATGGAGGGGTGAAGGGATGACCGACCTTTCAAACCGAATTTAATATTACAATAATGGGGCGTTCAGTTATTTTGCTATCTTATGTGCCCAGGTGCTAAACCTGTTTATTTCTTTATAAATGTTCAAATCGGGGTAAGGACAGTTACCAGCAATACGAAACATTAGCAATGAGGTAACGTTGAACTTTAGGGTTGGGATTAAGTTAGATAATTTTGTGAAAGCAAAGATGGGGCACCTTTAAAGTGGACTCTAATATGGTTAGCGTGGCTTTGTCCCCAACTTAAAGCCATAGTACCATAAAACACTTAGCTATGCTGAATTTGATTAACAAATCTTACCGAAATAAATGGCAACTACTAGTTTTATTTTTCTTTATACAGGTAGGGGGTCATTGCACGAGCGATACTTTAATTACGCAAAAAATAACCTATTATACTTCACATGCTGGCCAGATGTACATGGTGTGGGATATTAACGGTTGGACACTTCCGGAGAAACGGTTTTGGAATGAGAAAAGTTTTTTAAAAGATGGCATGGTTTGGTCTAAAATGAAAGGTGACAAAGACTCGTTTGTCATCAACATAACATTACCGAGAAATATGCAGTTGGATTTTATGTTTTGGATTCCTATAAATCCCTCTGGTGATAGTACGAATGGATGGGATACTTATGGCGATCAGACATATAGCTCAAAGTTTGTAGAGCATAAAACAATGAACATGGATGACCGTGCCCTTTGGATGCCATCAAAAAAAGAGTTTAATATATTCGAACACGGGTGGAGGTATTTCTTCATAAGCTTTGCAGTTTCGACCTTCTTGATAGTTCCTTTTAGAAAAAAATTGTTGTTCTCAAGTACTTCATTAATTATAGGTTCATTATTGGCATCTATTGTTGTGGTAGCCATGGTGAGGGTGCAAATGAATAGCCGGCTGGGGCAAAACAGGGGGAACATTTTTGGAGCTATGTTCCCCGACCTTGTGTGGTTTTTTTCCATTGGCATTTTTTTTATCCTCGTGATGTTCTTATTACGAAAATTTCAAAAAATAAGGACCTCCATAGCTATTTTCTCTGTATCTATTATTTTGCTCTCTGTTCTGTTCTCTTTAATTAATATAGAAATAGTGAAGTTTTTAGGGAGGCCTGTAAACTATCAATGGTTGTACTATTCTGATTTCATGGCTGGTTCAGATGCAAAATCTGCTGTTGCACGAGGCCTGACACCTACATTAATTACTAGCCTTTCTCTTTTTCTTGGCGGAATTTTACTGTTTGCCTTTGCATTTTCTATGTTACCTGCAAGTTTTTCAAAAAAAATAAATTCGGGTATAGGAATTTTTGGATTAGTGGTATTTAGTCTTGGATTCTACCAAAATAAAAATTTAAAATATAAAAGTGGTAAAATTGAAAACCCTGTTTGGGAACTCGTATCATCCACTATAACATCCGAAAAAAGCTCTAAACTTTTTTCGATGGAAGTTTCGGACGAGGTGAGAACATTTATAAAAGATTATCACAATCAAACTACAGAGGGGAGATACGATACAAGTGGAGTAATAAAAAACATTATTCTCTTTGTGCTTGAAAGTACTCCATACGATTTAGTAAGTGTATACGACTCTGCCTATAATGTAACGCCAAACATCAAGCGGTGGACAAACATTTCAACCATTTATACCAATATGTATGCTCATCTGCCTGCTACTGTCTATTCTATGGGTAATATGGTTGCAGGAGTATATCCGCTAATTGGTCATCAGTCAATGGTTGCAAGTTACCCTGCAAACACGGTCCCCTCGATAAGTAGCGAATTAAAAAAACAAGGCTGGACATCATCTTTATTTTTTGGTGCCGATCTCGCATACAGTAATATGGGTCTTTATGCGAGAAATCAGAAATTCGATGTTACCGACGATAATACAACAATAGAGTGCCGCTTTGCGAAGTTCGGAGGGACAAATAGCTTTTTAGATCAGTTAGATGACCGATGTTTAGTTGAGCGCTATTTTCAATGGTCTGACTCTGTTCCTAACAAAAAAAAGTTGAGTATGCTCTGGACAACTCAAACACATCATCATTATTTGTTTAAGAACAAAGAAGTTGAATATGTAAAAGGAAATAAAGATTTAAATCGCTATTTAAATGCATTAAGGGAAAATGATGAAGCCTTTGGTATGTTGATGGATGGATTGAAACAACGGGACATGTTGAATAATACCTTAGTTATTCTTACGGCTGACCATGGAGAAGCTTTTGGTACTCATGACCAAATCATACATGCCACTAAAATATATGAAGAGAATATCCATGTACCTTTCATACTATACAACCCAATTTTATTCAATGGAAAGATAAATAATAGGGTTGCCGGTTTAATTGATATTCCGCCAACTTTAAGTCATCTAATAGGTCTTAAAAAGCCTGCAGAGTGGCAAGGTAAAAGTTTGTTAACAGGCGGAAGTGATAAGGACAGAACATTTTTTATTTGTCCTTTTAACGACTTTTTGTTTGGCACCCGCACTGGAAAATGGAAATTCATTTATAATGCGGCAAAGAACGAAGGGGAGTTGTATAACCTGGAGGCAGATCCGAAAGAGTTAAACAACGTTGCTGCACAATTTGCAGATATAGCAAAAAAGGAATTTGAAATGATAGCAGGTTGGGTACAATATCACAACAAAAAAATTTATGAATATGTGAAGTGATTTTAAAAATCTAAGGATGATGATATAAAAACAAAAAGCTGGTATCCTAAAAAATCAGATCCAGTAAACTTCTAATACACTTTGTAGATTGGTATCAGGTCCAACGGCTACTCTTGGAATGCGGAAGTTGTTTTCAATGTTTCCATGAACTGGTTTTCCGGCAAACATGAAAGCAGCTTTATACCCAGTTCTTTTTAGCAGGTTGTCAGTTAAATTGATGTCCAACCCGTTATCACCATAGGGAAAAGAAAACAATTCTATTTTTTTAGCAAGATTCTCCTCCAATGTTTCTTTACAATGTGAGATTTCTTCATGCAATTGCGCCACGCTGATTTCTGAAAAATGAGAATGGCTTACGCTATGGGCTTGGATAGATATCCTTGCCTTCTCAAGCTGCTTCAATTCTTCCCAAGAACAAATTGGCTCTTTCGGTTCATAAAAGATATCTGCATCAAAAGCATTATAAGCTCCAACATACCCGGTTGGAACAAATACGATCGCTGGGTAAGAAAAACTCTGAAGTATTGGTGCTGCGATTTTTAGGTTAGATTGATAACCATCATCAAATGTTATTAATACAGCTTTAGCAGGTACCGTAGTTCGGTCATGTAACCCGTTTAAAAACTGTTTTTCATCAACAACCACCCAGCCATTATTTTGCAAATATTTAAGTTGATTTTTAAATATTTCTTCCGGCACATAATTCCATGTTTCCCAACCGTCGTCTGGTGGCTTACCAATTTTATGGTATGCTAATACAGCTAATGTTTTCATTTAATAAGCTACCCTGTTTTACAAACATTTCTCCAATAAACTTCTTGTTACTTTTTTGGCATCAAAATATTCTTCGGCTAAGGCTCTAGCCAACTTGCTATGCTCCTGATAATTAAGCTCAACCTCTTTTACACATTTAATTGCCTCATCAAAATTTCTAAACCTTAATAGCCCGGCAGCATCCGGTAAAAACCGGCTTGGACCTGTGTGTTGCACAACGGCCGGTTTACCACTTGCTAAATAACAAATTGTGCGGTCGCTGATCCAGGCATTTTGCAAATGAATGCATGACGGCTTAACACAGCTAAATTCACCTAGAGAATTTTGAATGTAATGTTGATATTGATCTGGAGTTGAGGTTACTGAATAGCTATCTATCACTCGCCAGCCAAAATTTTCCAGCATATTTTTTTCCTCGATTTCATCCCCCACAACCGTAGCCAGCTCCAATGGTATGGTTGAATATTGCGGAAGGTTCAAATAAGGAAGAAAGCCACTTCTTTTATCATTGCAATACAAAGTTCCATCATTACCGTTCTCCCATAGGTTCATCCGCCAGTGCGTAACGGTTGTTAATGGCGCACTTTCCATACCTGAAATAAAATTCCATGAATCTAAGGAAACACATGGGGGAGTGTATTGCCAGGGTAAACCACAATCAGGAAAAAAGGCATCTGGTTGTCCTACTGTTTCGCCAATCGTAAAATACAGGTCATGCTTAGCAACTTTCAGGAATCCATTGCTTATCCAAACTTGCACCAAACCAGGATCGATATCCAAAAGAGCACTCTTCCTGAACCTTCTGAGAATGCCTTCGGGCATGCTGTAAATTTGATTAATGAGAAGATCAGTATCCTCAGAAGCAGCTCTTATATCTAAACAATCACAAAGCATGTCAGAAGATATGGTTTGATTACCTGCCCAATACAAGGCAACACTTTTCGCAAGCCCATATGGTGATAGTTTCTCCCTTAAACTATCAACCAATTTACAAAGCACTTCTTTCGTTGTATCGGCCTGAACGCCTTCCAGCCAAATTATTTTGCAACCATTCGCCTTCAATCCAAGCGTCCAATTCAAATAGGCCCAAAAATGTCCTCCCCCATTAGGATAGTATAAAGTGTTCGCTGCAAGACATATCGTAGCCGACATAATTAATTATTTAATAAAACGTAAAAAGATTGTAATTATAAAAAAGGGAAGGCTAGTGAAGGGAGAAAAAAATGGCATAAGAAGTAATTTACTTCAAAAACCAGGGTTTTAAATGTTCATTTCATTCAACTTTAACCCTATTATATCACCTTTTTCTACAAAATAAAAAAACCCATTTTCTCTAAGATACTTGATCGATTTTCTAAACTTTTTAATGGAAAGATTTATATACTCATACTTAATAATCTTTGGGCGAAATTTTTTAAGGTTTATTTGTTTCAAGATCTCATAATCGAAGCCTTCCGCATCGATTTGGATAAAATCTACTGTATCACACTTGTAATATGATTTAATTAGTTCATCAAAGTTTATTGCTTTTACATTTTCAGAGATAATAAATTCTGAGGATGTTGAACTCTTTGCATAATGTAAAGGATCTAAAGACCCGATACCATTAACCCAGTCAGGTAGATTACCTGCATGTTGAGGATCTATACGATAGATAATAACTTCTTTATTAGTGGGATGAATGGCTGCATTTACTGGAATGATCTCTTTATTATAGGAGTAATTCTCCGTTAACTTTGGAAATAATCTGACAAAGGTTCAACTACAACACCTTTACTTTTTCTTTGAAGAACCATATCATATAGACTATCGAAACTAACTCCATCGTTTGCACCAATTTGTATAAAACTAAAAGGTGCTTTAACTGGGAAGTTATTGTTTAATATCTCCTCCAGAAAAAATCTTGGATGCCTACCTAACAATTTTTCTACCACCCTTGATTTTTTGTCTTTGCTTTTGTTGATATAAAACTCTCGCATGTTATGGTGTTGTGGGTTTAAAAACATTGAAATAATGAAATTACTAACTCAAAACCTTTTCATTTGTAGAACCCGCCTTGCTAAGATGTTGTACGTAGTTTCTTTTTTTAAAATTAACTCATAAGAAATTTTCGACAAGTACTCCCAGGCAACGTTTTCCCATAAATGGTGTACAAAAGCTTTTGGAAATACTTCATTTCTTTCAAACATATTTCGCAATCCTTCTTCATCATAAGAAGGCGAAAGGAACGCCTCCTCCTCAGCAATAAAAAGTTCTTCCTTATACACTTTCGATAATTTGCCTGGAATAACTACTGACTGCTCAGCCCAGTATTCATCCTTACCTTTTGAACGAAAATTTTTATATGTTTCAAACCACCTCCTCACAAATGGTGCATTTGGTTTCGACAACATCACAGCATTACAAAGACCTTTTAGATGGCGCTCCATTATACCTGTAGTTTCATTAGGCCAAAAAAAATATTCTTCAGCAATCACAAAGTCATGATCAAGCAAGGGGGCAAATGGTCTAACACAAATTGTATCTAAGTCGAGGTAAATGCCGCCATATTCTAAAAGCCGCTGTAAACGAAGTACATCAGCTTGATGTGCATAATGATATAGTTTATTACCAAATATTTCGGACGGTGGAACAACTTTGACTATTTCGAAATAGGGCTTACTCTTCTCAAACCATTCTGTCTGCGGTTCAAAAGCACAAACAAAAAATATCTTATCAGGCCTATTGACCTCATAGGCAGATTTGATAGCGATGTAATGAAAAAAAGAGAAAGGACGTCCTCCAAAGTCGGGCGCCAATCCAAAGATGAAGTGTATAATATTAGGTATCATTTTATACTTAGCTAATTTTGGAAAGCATTTGTTTCAATACTTTATTACTATCAAAAAATTCAAAAGCTATTTGTTCTGCCTCTCGACAGTGTTTTTGAGTATTCGAGTATACTTCTTCCAATGCACAGATGGCTGATTCATGATCATGAAAGGCAAATAGTCCCCTGCCCGAAGGGATATACTTTGACCATCCGGTTTCTTGCGTAACCACTGGTTTACCTGCTGCTAAATAGCAAGCAGAGCGGCACGAGAACCAACCGCTTTTGGATTTTACGTAGGTTTCCTTAGCTACAGAAAACTCTCCCAATGAATCATCAATGAAGGCCTGATATTGATAAATATCGTTTATGGTATGGAGAGGATCAAGTATCTCCCACCCAAAATTTTTCAACTTTGAGTGATCCATTCTTTTTGAGCTGTCAGCAGCAATTATTGTGAAAGGGGACTTTTTGAAAATAGAAGGAATATCAACGAACTTTTCAAACTCCACATCTTTCTGACCCCACTCTTCATTATTATATTTCATTTTTTTTCTTGTGGACCAATTCATGACTGTAGTGAAGGTCCCGCACGGATTCTTTTGTTCATTTTTTCGCCAATATTCCAGGCATATGGGCTGACGTGTACTATGCCAATTTAAATCATACGTTGGTATGCGACAATCTTCTTTGGCAATATTCTCTCCAAATGTGAACAAATCAGTATAACTATTAAATCCCTTTTGTATTTTGTTCAAGGAGTGCTCCGCATCCGCATCGTCCCACTCCTGCACCTGTGTAAACATTGGATCAGAGTCAATCAATATTCTTTTAGGGATGTTTAGATATTCTTCACGCAATTGTGTTGATGCAGAAATGTTTATAAAAACATCTGCCGTTTTACATACATCGAGTACTTTATCGTAACTCAGCCCAAAACAATTACCTGTACCAACATCGCGATAAGCCCATCGACTATCAAGGCCAAACCTTTTCATAATATTATGGAGAAACTCGACGGTATCGGTAGGGTCATCCCACGACCTTCCAGGTGATTTATAAAATGAATATTGTCCGGTATCTTCAATATAAAAAACATCATGTCCTAAAAGTTGAAGCCCTAACGGATACTGAATATAATCCCACGTTACTCCTCCAGTAGGAAATAACCCTATATATCCACCAACAACAATTCTCAATTTTTGCATATGGTACCTTACAATGCTACTTGTTGAAATTTATAAAGCTCAGCATAAACTTTTCCTTCTTTTACCAAAGTATCATGTGTACCTTTTTCAGCTAAAGCACCATCTTTGATTGATATGATTAAATCAGCATGCCTGATGGTAGATAGTCGATGTGAAATGATAAATACTGTTCTGCCGGCAGAATAAGCAGCCAATGCCTTAAATATCTTAGCTTCTGTTTGAACATCAAGTGCAGAAGTGGGTTCATCTAAAATCAATATAGGTGTGTTTCTAAGAAATGCCCTTGCTAAGGATATTCTTTGCTTTTCACCTCCGGATAGGGAAATACCTCCTTCGCTAGGAATACTATCATAACCATAAGGTTGGCGCATAATAAACTCATGCGCCTGAGCTGCTTTTGCAGCAGATATGATTTCATCTCTTGAAACACTTGGATTTCCAAAAGCAATATTCTCAGCAATAGATACTGGGAAAATAAAAGCGTCTTGCAGTACGAGTGAAATTTTACTTCTCAATGAAGATAATGTGACATCTTTTACATTCTTACCATCTATGAGAACCGCTCCTTCCCATGGATCATAAAAACGTAGTAATAAGGAAACCATGGATGTTTTTCCGGCGCCCGTAGGTCCTACTACCGCTACAATCTTTCCCGCCTCTACCTGTAAATTAAAATCCTTTAGGATAGGTCTTGCATCTCCATTTAGACTATAGCCAAAAGAAACGTTATTCAGCTCAACATGACCCTGCACATTTGATAATTCGATAGCATCTGGTTTTTCATAAATTACCTCTTTGGAATCCAACACTTCAAAAACCCGCTTTGCTCTGGATGTAATGGTAAAAGAGGTAGCTACAATGCCAGCTAATGAACTAACAGGGCCGAACAAGGCACCTATATAACTTATAAAAAGAAACAATTCACCAGTGGTAACAACGCCAGTTAAACCTTTGTAAGCACCAATACCAACTATGACTGCTGTTGCTATTCCAGAGATAATAGTTAGCAGGGAGTTATAGATAGTGGATACCCTGGTAGAATTAACAGAGGCATCAGTATAACGTAAATTTTGCTCCTGGAACTTTTCTCTAGTAAATGTCTCTGTCGAATACGCCTGAATTATTCTTACAGAAGAAAGGCTTTGCTGTATAAACGACCAAAGCTTACCAGAAATATCATATTGGTACATGTACAAATTAGTCATAGGCTTATTGAATATATAAAGCAATAATGCAAAGGCAGGCACAACTGAAATTGCTAGCAATGCCAAACTTGAGTTTATGTTATACATCACATAGAACATTGATACTAATGACGTGAGGGAAATTAATGTTGGCAAAATCATTCCACCAACGAGAGAGTAAATGACGTAAGTATCACTTGAAATCCTTTGCATTAAGTCTCCTATGTTATTTTTCGAGTAAAAAGACAGGGACAGTTTCTGCAGTTTATCAAATAAATCAGAAGAAAAATCGTATACCAAACGTTGACAAACTTTAGTACTTATGTGAGAAGAAATAAAGGAAATTGCTGAAGTAAATATGACCATTACTACTGAAGCAACCACAAATACTAATAGAAGACTTTCTTTATTAGGAATGCCCCCGAAATTTTGGAAGATGCGTTGCAGCGGCAAAGGCATTGGATGATTGGAAAGGATATTATCTATAATAAATTTTATAGGTAAAGGGCTTAAAACACTAAAACCTACACCAATCAAGCCTAAACAGATTAATAAGAAAATCTTTCCTTTATACTTAGCTGTGTATTTTAATAACCGAAGAAAAACTTTTGTTTTACTCATTTAAACTACGTTTTTTAATTACCAGATTCTAAATTTCTTACTTGGATTGAATTACTCACTTGCTCTACAATACTGAATATAATCCCATGTAACTCCACCAGTAGGGTAAAGCCCATTTATCCGCCGACTATTATTTTCAATTTTTCCACGGAGATTAGTATGAGCTAAAAGTTGGTTCTCACCCTTTGCATTTCTTCTTCCATCACATTTTTAAACAAACTACTTGAAGATCCGGAATTTCCATTTACCTCATTCGCATGCACCAACCTTAATTGATTTTCTATGCCGATAGCTTTTCCTAACTCCTTAAACCCACTCACAATACAATTAACCACGCTGGCGGAATCAATCAGGTATTTAATTGTTACGATGAAAGAAAAAAGACAGAGAATGCTTGCTACAATCCAACTCCCATCTATTACTGCGAAAGTTGTCAGGGTAGTTAACAAGCCAATCAGCAACAACCCTCCCACCGAATAATTCGCCCAATATTTAAACTTTACATACTGCTTATTAGCGCCATGCTCTTCCACGGTAAGCACTCCTTTAGCGGTAGAAAATAATCCGTTCCGGGTTTTGATGTCCCACTTATCAAAATCGCCACCCCTTTTTACCCGGGCTTTCAATTCAATGATATTCTCCTCTATTTCTTCAAGCCATTTTTCATTGGATTTCCATTCCTGCTCGTTCCAATGCGTTAAAGTTTTTGGTTTGAAAAAGGTAAGATTTCTTAAACTTGCTTTTGCACCTCTCAGTCGCCATGGCGTTAATCCGTGCACCATTCTGCCACGCAATCGCGCAACGGGTTGAATAATATGCAGCACAACAATTAGCGACATATATTTCCAGCTACGCTCCTGATGTTTTGTGAGCGATGTATTTGTTACAGCACTTATAATCCCCTGTATAATAATAACAATTACGGAGGCAAAAAAAACGGTCCATAAAATCAACAAAGGAGCCCATAAAAAACCTAGCAGAGCCAGCGAACCAATTAAGCCCGATAATAAATACCATTCAGGCATTAATGGAAGGCAATTTAAAAATCCTTCTGCAGGCTGGTAAACAGACTGAAACAAAGCGCTTCCCCATACGCCATGAAATACTTTACCCTTTTTTACATTTATGGGTAATGTAAAGCCATTGCCATATATACGGCCGGCCCAGGTAAGGTGGCCAAAGCCATTGTATTTTTCGGGCCACTTGGCTTCCAGTAAAGCTTCAGCCTTGCCATAGCCCTGTTGCTGTTTCCAGTAAGCTTTTAATGAGTTTCGGCGATGATGCCAAACAACTGCCGAGGGGTGAAAGCCAATGGTATAACCAGCTTCCTGTATTCGCCAGCACATATCCACATCATCCCCTGCAGCCCTGTAAATCGGGTCAAATCCCCCCACTTTCATCAGCACATCCCTGCGTACCGAAAAATTGCAACCCGGAATATGTTCAGCTATTTCATCCGTTGATAATACATGTACGGGACCACCGGGCGCATTGGCAACACAGGTAGCTATAGGTCCATCCTCTGCCGGAATAATATTTGGTCCACCCATTGCTGCATGGGTTGAATTTGTATACGCATAGGCAAGGTAATGAAGCCAGTGTTCTTCAGGGTATGCATCATCATCTATATAAGCCACTATCTCTCCTTTCGCATTGTTCATACCGGTATTTCTGGCGCTGCTCAGTCCCTTATTTAGCGTTGTAATGAGTTTAACAGGATACTCGTTAACAATGGATACTAAATTATCTTTCGAACCGTCATTGATCACTATCACTTCAAACTTTGGGTAATCCAATTTCATTAGTGCGCTCAATGTATCGCGAATGGTTGAGGAGCCATTGTAGGAGCATACCACTACTGATATAAAGGGTTGATAGAGATGGTTTGAAAATGGGACCATTGCCATCGCCTTACTAACCGCATGTAGAGCAGGTTTGATATGCCGTTGCCTTCCTACCAGCCCAAAGTCCCAATCGCCAATTTCAAATCCGCCGCGCCACCACTCATCGGTCCAGGCAAAAACAAACATGCCGGCGCAACCTTTGCCAAAAATGGTTTCAATTTGCCACACAAGAGTATCGGCTTGTTTCTGCTCGCCATTGCGCTGGCTGTCTAAGCCAATTTCTGCTAAAATCAAAGGACGATCCCCCGACAGGTTGTGCAGCCGGGAAATGTATTTACTTAGCTTTTCAGGCGTTTCCAAGTAAACATTGAAACAATCGAAATCGAGAAAGCTTAGGTCGAGATACTCGGTGGTAGGATAGTTTACATAGGTTACCAGCGATGCAGGATCAACCTTTTTTACTGCATGATAAAGTTGCTTTAAAAACTGTTCTATCTTTTTTTTACCATACCAACGAACAATGGAAGCTGGAATCTCGTTGCCGATAGCAAAGCAAAGAATAGCGGGATGGTTTTTACACGACTGCACTCCCTCTGCCACGGATTGGATTATTTGCTTTTTTCGATTTTTATCATCTAAGAAAGTGATGTGCTGCTCCCAGGGTAAACCAACCATTACTTTCAGGTGATACATTGTTGCCAAATCCAACACATACAAGGGAGGTACCGTGTAAGTTCGTACGGAGTTGATCCCATTCTCTGCCATTAACGCAAAATCTTCTTCCACCATTTCAGCAACCGGAAATTGAATCCCATCTTTATCAGGACAAAAGGTGCCATAGGTTACCCCCTTGATATAAAATTTTTGATCACCAAGGTGCAGAAATTTGCCCTTGACATAAAGCCGCTGTTCACCCGACATTTGATTCGATTCAAACAATTTGTTTCCAATTTTTTCCATACTGTTTTATTTAGTCTAAACCAACTCTATAATTGAACTTGAAAAAGCGCTTCTATTTGATAATTTGAGTGTTGGAAGCTTCGCACATTTGTAGCAATCGTGAGAATAAAAAGAATGCAGAAGTCAAAATATTGATAGTTGCTGCTTCTTTCGAAGTAATCGTTAGAATAATGGATTTTGAAGCCAAAATATCGCTTATTGTATTAAACCCCAGCAAAAGAGGGTAAATCTGCCTCCTTTTAAGTGCTTATTAATATAGTATTTGTTAAGCAAATCTGTTAGTGCCGGGCAGCAGGTGTATTACTTACGACGATAACTGAACAGAATAGGTTGAGGCGCGCCAAAAACAAATTCTATTTAAAAACTGCCAACAGGCAACGATCTTCGTATTTAACCTGTCACCCACGGTTATGAAATCTATCATAAAAACAATCCTTTATTTTGTTTTTCTGTTCTCCATTTGCCAATACCATTCATCGTGTTGCAAAGCAATGTGCTTAAATGCCGAACTTACAATCGGGTTTCAAAATTATACCAAAGAAGAAACAGATACAATCGTGGTTATTGGGTATAAATTGAATTCGGGCTTTACCGCAAAAATCGATAGCAACATAATGGTAAAACCATACGCTCCAACCGATACCACACCTTCACCCGACTTTTATACCGTGTACCCCGATAAGGATTACATCGTAAAATTGCCTTCGGTAAATAAACAATTCCGGATAGCAGATTACGTAGTATTGACGCAGAGATGCGCCTGTGAAAACAGGAAAGTGCCGGTTTTAAAATCGTTTAAAGTAAATGGCGCCGACCGCACCGATGTGTATAGTTTTGATTTACCACGGTAAAAAAAAATCGCCTTTCTTACAAAAGAATAGATTCTGTTTCTTCAAAATTTAAGGAAAGCTGGGAAGTATTAAAGCTCCACGTCATCCGGTGATATTTTGTTAGACCGTGAGCTTCTATTGCCAGGCGATGTTCTTCGGTGCCGTACCCCTTGTTATTACACCAGCCATATAGGGGATATTCGGTGTGGAGGTTTCTCATGTACTCGTCGCGGTAGGTTTTTGCAAGAATACTTGCCGCAGCAATGGATGCATACAATCCGTCGCCTTTAATGATGCATTTTTGTTTAACATTGTTGTATTGATAAAACCGGTTGCCATCAACCAGCAAGAAGCGTGGGCGCTTTTTTAACTTATCAATTGCAAGATGCATTGCTTTGAAAGAGGCTTTCAAAATATTGATCTTGTCTATCTCCACATAGGCGTCAACTTAAGAAGTTATAAAATAGCTGAAACATTTACCAGGCAAGGATATACCCTTCGCGTTATTGCGAGGCTTATATGAGTTTGTGTGCCTGCGAAGCCGAAGCAATTCCCTGCACAATTTTTCTAACGGGTTGGCTCGGGATTGCTTTGCCGAAACATCGGCTTTCCTCGCAATACCATTCTCCTCCCACACGGAATCCGCATTCTAACCCATCAATAAATAAGTTTTGTCTTTAACGCCATGTTGATCAAGCGGTAACTGGAAATAGAGTACCGTACACAATATCATTTGAAGATGGAGAAGGTTTTTAAACAGCCTGCCATTGGCACATCACCGAGTGTGAGGCAAAAGCAGCAATAACAAAGATTTTATTACTTTGGTTGTTTACTTCTATTAGTCGCTGTTGTATTAAAAATTTTAAGTTGATTAAAATAACTGCAATACGGTGGTGTTTTCTGCTCATGGCAGGAATAATGCTTTCGGGCTGTAATAAGGCCGATGAAGAAGAATTGATTGCCGAATCAAAGGCGCGTCTTGAAAAAACTGTTAACCACCTTAATCTACAGGGTCCAGGGGAAACAATAGATGAAGACATACTTAATATCTATCCCCATATAACAGCCAACGACTATTTAGGATTTATGTATTACGTGCTGCAAACTAAGCGGGGAATAACATTAAATCAGTTGGATCAGGCTCTCCTTTTTGCTGATACTGCAGAGCACGTATATACAGATGCTTCCCCCCGGTTAAGAAGAGAACTGCGCACAGAATACCTGGATTTTCTAATCCATAAAGGGAACATTCTTTTTGCACGAAAAGAATATGTAGTGGGTTATGATACTTTCTTTAAAATTTTGCAATTATTAAAGAAACATCCATATAAAGATTTAGAGAACATCGTATACCATGCCATGGGCATGAATGCGTATAAGCAAAAGGTGTACGACAAGGCCGCTGAGTATTTCAAAAATGAGTTAGGCAGCATTGATGTAACACCTGGCCAATATCTGCCCTCAAATTTGCGGTTTTTTAGACGTCAGCAGGCATTAAGCAATATTGCCCTTTGCTACAATAAACTAAAAATACTTGACAGCGCCTCCCTTTATTACACGTCAGCGCTAAACTATGTTGACAATTTTCACAAGGGCAATTGTAATATTGATCAGTATAACGCCTGCCGGGCAGTGATCCTAGGAAATCTCGCCAAGCTATATTTACTCAAAAACCTCCCTGATTCTGCTATCTACTATTACAACCAGTCTATATATCTCACTTTGTACAGACCACTTCAGAATCCGGCGAGTGGAAGAGATGTAAAAGACGCAGGGTCATCTCTTATCCAGCTTGCCGATATCTATCGTTCCAAAGGGGATATGAAAAATTTCAGGAAAACCATAAAAGAACTTAACAAATGGTACGATAACGATATCAATTACGTATTCAATCATGATGAATACAGGCTGGGTTACTTGCGACAAAATGCATCTTATTACGAAGATATTGGAAACAGTAAAAAAGCCTATTCTTTCCTGCAACAATATTCAAATGCCAGGGACAGCATTGAACGGTTGGAAACGATAAGTAAAGAAAAGAACTTATCTGTTGCCATGGAAATTAAAACCCATGAAGAGGAAGTGAAAACCCTCACACTTTCTAACAAACTAATTAAAACATATACCTGGAGTGCCGCTATAATTGCACTGCTTGTAACAGTAGTTGCAGTTTTATTTTTTAGGTCAGGGCAAAAATCCAAGATGAACAACCTAACGCTACAAACTCTTAATAATGAGATCAAGCAACAACAAAAGGAAGCTCAATATGCTTTTGAACAGGCTGTTGACGCAAATAGGGAAAAAGACAGACTGCTACATGTAATAGCGCATGATTTAAGAAACCCGCTTTCCGGCATTTCATCGCTTGCAGATATCATCCTGGAGAGAAAAAATAATGTTGAGGTTCAACAAACAGTTGAAGCAATTTCCAAGGCCAGTAAACGCTCTATGACCATGGTAAACGAATTGCTTGATTCTGCAGAAAACCAGTCCGTTAAACTCGACTTTTCAAAAGTGTCCCTGAATACATTAGCCGAAGAAGTATTAGAGTCATTTAAATTCAGGGCAAATGAAAAAAAGATAGAATTGGAATTAAAGCAGTCGTCAACAGAGGTATTTGTAATGGGCGACACTTCGAAACTGATGCGGGTATTTAGCAATTTATTGCACAATGCAATTAAATTTAGCGAGGGAAAAAAGCAGGTGACGATCGAGGTCACTGATCAACAAGGAAAAGCTATTATTTCCATTGTTGACCATGGTATAGGAATGAGTGAAAAGGTGTTGGCAAGTTTATCAGATGGATTTGGCAGCATTGTGAGAAATGGCACCGATAGTGAAAAAGGTTTCGGAATTGGATGGAAGAGCTGTCAACAAATTATCAGCGCACATAATGGTAATTTAATAGTCACATCAAAGGAAAATTTCGGTTCAAATGTTACTATCGAACTCGAGGCTATCGAACCCTAGCTTATGAAGTTTAATGCCTTCTTCACTTCACTTAGGTGGCTGTCGCTTACATAAAACTCACTTTTATTACTGGTGATTACGCTGTCACCATTCACTTCAACTATATGCTGGACGTTTAAGTATTGCCCCCTGTTGATTTGTACATAATGATCTTTATAGTTTCGGGGCAAAATATGATTGATCGTATTTTGCAGAGAACTTCTCAAATGGCACCCCGCCTTATCGTGCAACAATTCAAGAGCAGTATATTTTTGCTCGGAAGTAAGGCTCACTACATCGCTCCAATTAACCCTGGAGTACTTATTTCCTTTTTTGGTGAAAAAAGATTGCCCGCAAAAAGTCGGTTCGGGTTGAATACTTTCTCTTTTATCAATAAAGTTTTCAAGTGCACTGTGGATGGCTATAAACAACGAGTTTTTATCAACCGGTTTTAGCAAATAGGCACTTGGCTTTGCAGCAGCCGCTTCATTAAGGGTGTGCGTATCTTTGCTAGCCGTAATAAAAACGAAAGGCTTCTTTAGCGTTCCCCTTATCAATTGTCCCAGCAATATGCCGCTTGTAGTTGCACCGATAGCGATATCCACTAAGGCAATGTCGAAATTTGTTGAATTGATGATCTGAATAGCTGATTCCACATTCGAAGCAGTGGCTGCAACTTCAAATCCCAGTGATTCGGCAAGAAGCGTTAGCGATAACATCCAGGTCTCCTCGTCTTCCACAATCAGTAGTTTTATTTTCTCGTCCATTCATACTAAGATTAGGTAACAAACTGGTGTTTAATATTTCTTCAATATTCCAGGCATATCATCAACAAAAAAGACAAGAAACCCGGCAGTTAAGGTACAAAAAAAGCCTTTTCATAGACAATATCCTGCAGGGCTTGCAATGAAGATGTTATTTCAACCCCTAATTCTAACGATTAAAGCCAAATCTATCCCTATAACTTCTGTTCAAACCCTGCAATTATGAGAAAGTTTTACCTTTTTTTTTCCCTACTAATGTTTTTCGTAGTAGGCGATGCAAACAGCCAAACAAATTCGTTTATTCAGCTCGGCTCTATTGGAACAACCAGCTTACCGGAAAGTCGTTTATCAGTGAGAGCTGTGGCTGATCTAAATAACGATGGCTTTAAAGATATAGTAGCCTGGGACGACAATGGTGATATAAGAACCTATTTTAATTCTGCCGGAAGCCCCGGAACTTTTGGTTCCAATACCCCCACATTTTCAGCACTGCCCAGGTATACCGATCTTACTGCAGGTGATTTGGATAATGATGGAGATATTGATGTTGCTGGCAGCGATGGAAAGGTATACTTGAATAATGGGTTCGGCGCATTTACACAACTTGCCGGATTGACATTTAAACGACCCACTACCACTGGCAGCATTGGCTTTGGTTTACTTAAAATTGCCGACGTGAATGGCGACGGTAAAAAAGATATTGTATGGTTGAATAGCGGAAGCAGCGCACCCAATTACAATGAAGTTTGGTTGAACACAGGCACCACCGGTAATGCGGCTTTTAGCTACTACAGCAGCTTTCTCAATTCGGAATTCGACAGGGCATCTGTTGATTTGGGTGATATTGATGGTGATGGTGATTTAGACCTTGTATCGGGTAAATTTAATAGTGGAGTAGATGTATGGAAGAATGATGGTACGGGCACTTTCGGTAATTTTCAATCTGCAGGCACCTATAGCGCTACAGCCCAGTTGGGCGACTGGGACAAGGATGGCGATTTGGATCTCCTGATGTTTAGCGGCTATAATGCCAGGGGTTTCACGGTCAGCCTCAACAATGGTTCAGGAAACTTTGCTCTCTACACAACTATTTATAACAGCATTGCTGTAAATAGCAATGGTCGTTTTGCCGATTTAAACGGCGATGGCCTTTTTGACGGTGTAATTGGGAACCACATTAATCCCGGAAAAGTAGTGCTGAGCAATGGCTGTGGATTTGTTTTGCAACCAGGCGACTTAAGCAATAGTTATAATGGAATTACTGCGGCCGATCTAACCGGCGACGGAAAACCGGACCTTGTTTGTGCGGCGAGGGATGCACTCTCGGGTATTTGGAAAAACGACCTTACTCCATCAACATATACAAATCCGCCACCTACAATAACCTGCCCTGCCAGTATAACTGTTGATGCCACCAGTGCTGCAGGAGCAGTAGTGAATTATACTGCTCCGGTGGGTACTGATAATTGCAGCGGAGCAACTACCACCAGGATAGCAGGCCTTGCCAGTGGATCCACTTTCCAGGTAGGCTCTACAACCATAACCTATAGGGTAACGGATGTAGCAGGCTTGTCGGCAGAGTGTTCGTTTACAGTTACTGTCAACGGCTTACCACCCCAGATTACTTGTCCCTCAAATATTTCGGCAAATGCATTACCGGGCACTTGTAATGCAAATGTTACAGTACCGGCACCTGGTGTTATCAATAATTGCAGCAGTGCACCTACTGCTCCATTTAGTTCGGGCAATTCTAATTTGATGTTGTGGTTGGATGCCACAAAAATTAGCGGTTCCAATGGCTCTGCGATTGGAGCTTTATCAGAAAGTTCTTCTTATAACAGGAGCACCACAAATAGTAATGTAATTTTTGAATCAGCCGGTTTTAATGGCAAGCCTTCCTTACGGTATAATAATAGCCAAACATCAGTGACGTCTCCTTTCGCTATCACAATCAACAGTTACATTTTTATGTCTGTTGAGTTTGTAGGCACCGGAACCAACTGGGCTTCGGTTTTCGATCATCATAATCGAGACCTCGGATTGGCAATTGAACAAAACAGTTCAAATTCCAATATTTACCATTTTCAAACGGGAAACGATAATTTGAATGTAAGGCAGAATGTAACCTTTGCAACGCCATATGTACTTGTTGCAAAACTTGAAAACGGAAACGCAAGATCGTTTACACTTTATAGAAATAATAATGGAACAATGCAGGACCTTGGTACTACAACCAACAGTTCTTATAGCGTTCAGATAGGTGCAGACCATTTGTTTATTGGGAAAAGCGATGCAGGTGAGTATGCTAACATGCGGATTGGTGAATTATTGTACTTCCAGAATAGCCTGCCCGTTACTGAAGCATCTGTCGTAAATTACTTGTATAACAAGTGGTTGGGGGGCAACAGTGTTACCCTAACCAATAGCTTTAACAATACATCCAATGCTTCCGGAACATATCCGGTGGGTGTTACTAATGTAACCTGGACAGCAACTGATCTGTGTGGTAAATCTTCATCCTGTACACAAAAAATTACAGTAACAGATAATCACCCTCCAACCATTACCTGCCCCTCCAATATTACAGCAACAGCTACTAGTGCTTCAGGAGCCGTTGTAAATTATACTGCTCCGGTGGGCACGGATAATTGCTCTGGTGCTACTACCACAAGAACTGCAGGACCAGCCAGTGGTGAAAACTTCCCCATAGGTACGACGACCGTAACCTATAAAGTTACCGATGGCGCAGGCCTTACGGTGCAATGTTCCTTCACAGTAACTGTATCAGGACAAGCACCTCAAATCAATTGTCCAGGCAACATTACTGTTAACAATACACCAGGCCAATGCGGCGCTAATGTCACTTTTACAGCAACGGAAACAACTGGTGTACCTGTTTCAACAATCACTTATTCCCAACAACCGGGCAGCTTCTTCAATAAACGAGTAACAACCATTACAGCAACCGCTACAAACAGTGTTGGAAGCTCATCCTGTACATTTACTGTTACAGTAAATGATAACGAAGCTCCTGTTTTCAGCAACACATCAGGAGGAGGAGCTGTTCCATCTCAGATACTTGGTAATGTTCCTGAGGCATCCCAGTTCCAGCTGGTTTACAAATTGCCTATTCCTAACGCTGCTAGCTGGAGCTCGCCGGCAGAAGTACCGTACTCCGTTAACAATGTTGCAAGTCTTTCGGGTGCATCTTACAACAGGGTGGCTTATTATATGGAGCTAACGTCAGGTGGTGTGTCTAAATGGGTCTGGGTATCCATGGACAAGTTCACAAATAATATTGCTGAATTAGGAATTCCTGCAGGGAGTATCGTATTCCAACAGAAAGTAAATAAATTGAACATAATTGCCAGCAGTAATTCGGGTGTCGCATCCGGTAACGGTATAAGCACCGGGAATATTGAGTTTTGGAGTGGCTGTTATGGCACAGCCAATGCATTGAGTTTGCCTGGTGCTAATAGTTCTACCTATGACTTCGACGATATGAAAAGCTCTGGTACGAATTGTTATGGATCTTTCCAGGTGCACAATTTCGGTGCTCAAAAGACAATTTTTGCTTATAATAGTTTTGCTAGCGGTGGCGCTGGCGCAGATGATCTAGGGATTGGAAATAGCGGAGGACAACATCCCGATTGGACGTTTGCCAACAATTCAGGCAGTTATACCGTCAAAAATTTGTATGTATTTATTTCAAACGGAAATATTACGACCAATACAGATCTCAATTCATGTTCCGCCACGCTGGCTGTCACCCCCCCCACAGCAACAGACAATTGCGGGCAAGTAAGTGTAAACGGAATCCGGGATGATAACCAGCCTATATCAGCAGTATACCAGAAAGGGGTAACGACAATCACATGGACAGCTATGGATGGTTCAGGCAACACTACCTCTACAGATCAAACAGTAACCGTTATTGATAACCAGCTACCAACAATTGCCTGTCCAGCCAACATTACAACCACAGCTACAAGTGCTGCTGGTGCCGTTGTGAACTATACTACTCCAGTGGGCACGGATAATTGCACTGGTGCCGCAACGGAAAAAACTGCAGGCCCTGCCAGTGGTGAAACCTTCCCCATAGGTACGACAACCGTAACCTATAAGGTTACCGATGCGGCAGGCCTTACAGCACAATGCTCCTTCTATGTAACCGTTGCAGGTTTAGCACCGCAGATCGTTTGTCCTGCCAACATTATTGTTAACAATACGCCGGGCCAGTGCGGTGCTAATGTAAGTTTTGCGGCTACCGAAACTACCGGTATACCTGCTTCAACCATCACCTATAGCCATCAGCCAGGTTCATTCTTCCCGGTAGGTACTACAGCTGTAACAGCAACGGCAACGAATGTTGTAGGTGTTTCATCGTGTACATTCAACGTGATAGTAACAGACAACCAGAAACCAGTGATCACCTCCAGCGGAGACAAGAGTGTAAACAATGATGCAGATGCATGCGGTGCAATGGTAACAGTAAGTGCATCAGCTACGGATAATTGTTCAGTAGGTGAGCCAACCGGAACACGCAGTGACGGGCAACCACTCACTGCTCTGTATCCTGTGGGAACCACCACCATTACCTGGAATGTGACAGATATAAATGGTGTTGCAGCAACAGCCGTAACACAAACAGTGGTGGTAACAGACAATCAGAAACCAGTGATCTCTTCCAACGGAGACAAGAGTGTAA
>JANPIA010000038.1:0-6378 GCA_031424735.1 Segetibacter sp. | reverse complement strand
CATAAGTTACCTTATCCATTGAAGGAAAGCCAGTAGGTACGCCTGAGATATCTTCCTGCTTGTTACGCAGGTCTTCAATGCGACTGATGGTTTTTACCAGCACCGTTCCAATATCATCAAAATACTTTTTTAAATAATTGTTGGTAATGTTGAACATTTTGCTCTCACTCTCATCAAGCAGGTCAAAAACAACAGTGCTGTCTTCATAAGCATCGCCAATAATTTCACCGCTAATGCGTATCAACTCCCTTTGAATAAATTTTTGCAGGATGATACGGGCATGTGCTTCAATATTTGCCGTTGAAACAACCGAGTTGGTAAGTTTGGTTACGGAATAAGGTCCGCCAACCATATCCAGCTCTTCACGGGTTTTTAATTCTTCAACAACGGTGAGTATATCAATGGGCAAACTTTTTTGCGCCAGCGACTGAAAGGTTTTGAAAATGCGCTGGTGTGCGTCAACGTAAAAACACTCGGGTTTTAAAATTTCAACTACGTTGTCAAATGCACTTTTTTCCAGCATGATCGCGCCCAATACCGCTTCTTCCAATTCTTTTGCCTGTGGCGGAATTTTGCCATAGACCATTGTGCTGAGGTCTAACGACGGTTTCCTCCGGTTTTTTCTGTCTTTGTTTAAGTTCGTTAAATCCATTATCCCAGTAATCTATATGGTTAGTAAATCGCGTTTTCCTTATGGGTTTTGTTCAATTTGCATTAACTCTTCATTATCTTATTGTTTCTGAATTGTTACCCAATCTTTAGGGGGAGGGCGAATATAGGATGGTTAAAACGCAAGAAAAAAATTTTGATGAATCAATATTTATCCCTTCTTAATTCACATGCTTATCCACACATAAGTGGAGTGAGGATGTTAATTATGCATGTTCTCCACAAATTAAAAAAGTTTTCCGCCCATGCCGGTTCTTAATAAACACTTTGTGTGTACAAAGATTTAATTGAGAATGTTTGATTTGGTATAGAAATTATGGTACCTAATGTAGTGGATATTTCTCCACAAATTGTGTTCTGTTAGGCCAGTAAAAGCTTTCAGCGATTTTGTGGGCTGATACATGCCATAGCTATTTTCCCATTTGTGCTTGCTCTATATTTGCAATTTTAAACAATAGCTGTTTATGACGATTAGTTACAATTGGCTGAGTGAATATTTACCTGAAGCGATTGAGCCTGATAAGCTGTCGAGAATTTTAACGGCAATAGGACTTGAGGTTGAAAGCCTGGAAAAGTATGAGCAAATAAAAGGTGGATTGATCGGTTTGATAGTAGGTAAAATAGTTTCGGTTGAACAGCATCCTAATGCTGATAAACTAATATTAGCCCAGGTGGATATTGGTAAGGCAAATCTTCTTCAAATTGTTTGCGGAGCGCCCAATGCTGCAGCCGGACAAAAAGTAATAATTGCCCCCGAAGGAACAACTATTTACCCGGTAGGTGGTGATCCGGTTACCATGCGTGCTGCAAACATCAGAGGTATTGAAAGCCAGGGAATGATTTGCGCGGAGGATGAGATTGGTATTGGAACCGATCATTCAGGAATTATTGTTTTGCCGGGGGATGTAGCGGTTGGTACTGAAGCATCGGCCTATTTTGAACCTTATACTGATTGGATTTATGAAATTGGTTTAACGCCTAACCGAATGGATGCAATGAGCCATTACGGCGTTGCAAAAGATGTATGCGCTTACCTTTCGCACCATAATAAACAAGACAGTCGACCAAAATCACCTTTCAAAAACACTTTTAAAGCGGATAATATTTCATCGTCCATACAAGTTGTTATTGAGAACACGGAGGCGTGTCAACGCTATTCCGGAATAAGTATAAGTGGCATCACAGTAAAGCAAAGCCCGGGTTGGATCAGGAGTAAACTAACAGCCATAGGGCTGCGCCCAATTAATAACATTGTAGATATCACCAATTATATTTTACACGAAACTGGTCAACCTCTGCACGCATTTGATGCTGACGAAATAACTGGGAGCAAGGTGATCGTTAAAAACCTTCCGGAGGAAACAAGGTTTATAACACTCGACGACAAAGAAAGAAAGTTAAGCAACGAAGACCTGGTGATATGCAATACGGAGAATGGAATGTGCATAGCGGGTGTTTTCGGAGGAATAAAAAGCGGGGTGAAGGAATCAACAAAAAATATTTTTTTGGAGAGCGCCTGGTTCAACCCGGTAACTATCCGTAAAACATCGTTACGCCACGGGTTACGAACAGATGCCGCAGTAAGGTTTGAAAAAGGCGTTGACATTTCGAACACAGTAAATGTTTTAAAACGTGCTGCCCTGTTGATTAAGGAAATAGCAGGTGGCGAAATTTCTTCAAACATTATCGACGTTTATCCCAACCCAAAGGAAAAACAACAAGTTGGGATTAGGTATCACTATTTAAAAAAATTAAGCGGTAAAAACTATCACCCCGATGCCGTAAAACGAATACTTACCGGGCTTGGTTTTGAAATAATAAAAGAGGGGATGGATGAGCTTTGGGTTGCCGTACCATACAGTAAACCAGATATATCTTTGCCCGCCGACATTGTGGAGGAGATACTAAGAATTGATGGTTTGGATAATGTTGAACTGACCGGCTCAATTACCATTACCCCAGCAGTCGACGAAAACGCGCTGAAAGAAAACCTGCGAGAAAAGTTAGCCGGGTTTTTAACTGGTATTGGCTTTAACGAGATCGTTACCAATTCTATTACAAACAGCAAATACTACAGTCCGGAAACATTGGCAACCTCTGTAAAAATGATCAATAATTTAAGTGCCGATCTGGATGTGCTTCGTCCATCCATGGTTGAAACCGGGCTTGAATGTATCAATTACAATATCAATCGAAAAAATAACCTGCTCAGATTATATGAGTTCGGAAAAACCTACCAAACAAGTGGAACAGGCAACTACGATGAAGTTGAACACCTTGCCTTATACTTAACCGGCAATAATGAAGGTAGCTGGAAAACGAAAGCCAACCCTAACGACCTGTACCAGGCAAAAGGTATGGCAAATGCCTTGCTGGAACTTTGCGGAATTAACGGTGTAACTTTTCAGCCAGCTAAGTCCGCCCATTTTGCGGTGGAGTTGGAAGTGGTGATAAAAAATAGGACCGTAGGTATTTTGGTTGAAATTGACACCAGGCAGTTACAGAATTTTGATATAAGGCAGCCCGTGTACATGATCGATTTTAACTGGACAGAACTGCTTTTACTATGCGATCAGAAAATCACCTATACTGAAGTGTCTAAATTTCCATCGGTACAGCGCGATCTTTCTATTGTGCTAAACAACAACATCCATTATGAATCGGTTCAAAAACAGATTGATCAATTAAAGCTTTCAAAACTTCGGCAAGTGAAACTCTTTGATGTTTTTGAGAGTGAAAAACTCGGCGCTGATAAAAAATCGCTTGCTATCAACCTTACTTTTCTCGACGATGAAAAAACGCTGACAGATAAAGAAACAGACGGCATGATGAGCAAGGTTATCGAAATTTTGGAGAAGCAATTAAACGCCCAGGTTCGCATTTAATTTTCTCCGTATAACTTTTTCAAATGAATAGCTATCTTTAAGAATGTCATTACTTGATCAGCAAATACAAACCGTTAACGATAAGCTGCAGCAGTTACTTGCTAAACACCAGGCGTTGGTAAAGTACAATCATCGGTTGCAAAAAGAAAATAACCGCTTACAGTTACAGGTCAGTTCAAAAGACGATAAAGTAGATCTGCTGCAACAAAAAATAGATGCGATAAAATTGAATTCATCCGACCTCGACAGCGAGGTAAAAAAAGATATTGATAAACGCATCTCAGTTTATCTGAAAGAAATTGATAAATGCCTCAACTTGCTGAACGCTTAATTTTTAAATATGTCGCAGGAACTTATTCCTATTAACATAGTAATTGCCGACAGAAGCTACCGGCTTAAAATTGCACCTGCCGACGAAGAAGTAGTACGTAAAACCATTAAGACCATCAACGAAAAAATTATTGAATACAAAACAAGTTTTGCCGGTAAAGACATGCAGGACTATGTTTCTATGGTTTTATTATGGTTTGCTACCGAACAGCAAAAACCCGTTGTTGAAAATATGGTTGGCGCGCACACGCAGGATAAATTAGAAAAGATCAACCACCTGCTTGATAAGGCACTCGCTTTATAAGTTATTGCCCTTTCGCCGACGAAAAAAGCTCACTGCAACCCCAGTCTCCGCTTTTAGTAGTGTATTTTAAAATATAATAAGTAGTCTCGCCTTGTGGTGCATCATCCGTAAGCTGGTAGTTTTGCAAATTGCCTGTGCCTTTAGGCTGCACTGCTTTAACCATACAAAATTGGGTTGAGTTGCTTCCATGCATCAAAATGATCTCCTTCAAATTATTCTCCACCGAAGTAGTAAAATTGATGGTGATAAGGTTACCCTGTTGATAAGCCTTAAAATAACTCACCACCAGGTTCGGATCTTTTTCAATTGTTGGTACAAGTTTTTCAAACTCAACAGCAGGCTTCTTACAGGAAAAACCAATAAACAAAGCCACAACTATAATCAGTGTTCTCATAACATGCTATTCTAAAAAAATGAACAAATGATCTGGTACAGGATTTAAAAAATACGGTGTCAAAATCATCCTGCTATAGAAATAATGTGCAGGTAATATTCAATAAGACGGAACAAATGGTATAATAGTGACAAGCAAACTTTAAAAAAAGCACAACAATATTATGGACCAGGCAATTGGTACGCCCTTGCAACATTGTTGCGTCGCCCTCTTTTACCCCTGGTTCAATGGTCAACGCCACAAATCATACAGGTTCAGGTGCAGTAAAATCAGGTCGTGCATAACAGGCTATTAACAGCCATCAAGTGTGGCGCATCTGCAAAGCCTTTTATCATGCTTTATAATTATCTTGCACGTTCGTGCTTGCCCGGTACCATCCTGCAAGTAAATGATAAACATGATTTTGAACCTCATAAAAAAACAACAACAGCATGGATCCGATAGTTACATCCATAATAATTGGCGTAGTTGCATTGGTAGCAGGTATTATTACAGGGAAACTAATTTTTGCCCGCGATACAAAAAAACAAGTTGAAGAAGCTGAACTACAATCACAAAAACTCATCTCCGATGCGCAGTTAAATGCAGAAACTATTAAGAAAGAAAAAATTCTGGAAGCAAAGGAAAAATTTGTACAACTAAAAGCGGAACATGAAAGAGAGGTTACAGAAAGAAACAGGAAAGTTGGCGACCTCGAAAACCGGTTAAAGCAAAAAGAAGTTTCCATCAACCAAAAAGAAACAAGCCTCGACAAGCAATTAAAGGAAAACGAAACTTTTAAGGAAACGCTTAATCGCCAGATTGAAGTAGTTAACTTAAAAAGGACTGAGCTTGAAAAACACCAGGAAGAGCATATTCGCCGCCTCGAAAAGATTGCCGGGCTTACGGCAGAAGAAGCCAAAACCCAATTAATCGAAAGTCTAAAGCAGGAAGCCCAAACAAGGGCAATCGGTCTTCAGCAGGAAATTATTGATGATGCCCGCCAAAAGGCGAATAAAGAGGCGCGTAAAATCATCATACAAACCATACAACGTACCGCTGCGGAGCAAGCCATTGAAAATGCCATTACGGTTTTCAACCTGGAAAGCGATGAAATAAAAGGCCAGATCATAGGAAGAGAAGGCAGAAACATACGTGCAATTGAAGCGGCAACCGGTGTTGACCTGATTGTTGATGACACGCCCGAAGCGATTATTCTTTCATCGTTTGATCCACTTCGCCGGGAAATTGCCAGGCTAAGTCTTCAACGCCTGGTTTCAGATGGTAGAATTCACCCCGCCAGAATTGAAGAAGTGGTTGAAAAAACCAGGAAACAACTGGAAGACCAGATAATGGAAATAGGGGAACGCACCGTTATTGAATTAGGCATTCATGGTTTACATAAGGAGTTAGTTAGAATAGTTGGTAAAATGCGATTCAGATCATCCTACGGTCAAAACCTGCTGATGCATAGCCGTGAGGTTGCCAACCTATGTGCGCTTATGGCTGGCGAATTAGGTATGAACCCAAAACTTGCAAAACGAGCAGGTTTGTTACACGATATTGGTAAAGTGCCGGATGAAGAATCAGAATTAAGTCATGCACTGTTAGGGGCCAAACTTGCAGAAAAATATGGTGAAAACCCGGCAGTAATAAATGCTATCGGCGCACACCACGACGAAATGGAAATGCAGTATGTGATATCTCCCATCATTCAGGCTTGCGATGCAATAAGTGGTGCTCGCCCCGGTGCCCGCAGGGAGATTATGCAACAGTATTTGCAGCGTATCAAGGAACTAGAATCGCTGGCGCTGGCA
>JANPIA010000037.1:0-2107 GCA_031424735.1 Segetibacter sp. | reverse complement strand
CTCTGCAACCGTTTTACCATCCCGTGCTGCCTCCTGTAGCTGGCTGCTAATGAGTGCTATGGACTCCGGGTAGTTTAGTTTTAACCCGCGGGCTTTGCGTTTTTCAGCTAACTCACCGGCAACAAATAACAGTAGCTTTTCCGATTCTCTGGGCGTTAAATGCATAGATGTATTTTCTGGAATGAATGGCAGGCAAGTCGCGGATGCTAAATGTAAAAAGAAAATCAAAGGAAACCGTAAAATGAAAAATCAAAATAGTTTGCTCAATGGATTTCCAGGGAATTAAACACGTCTATAATGGGTGGATGATTTAATGATTCAATTACCATTGCGTACAGGTGGTGGTTATAGCATTCTCAAAGGGTTCCACATTATTTTCCATGTGATATTGATTATTGGTAAAAATAAAACCCTGGCTCGCATTGTAAGCCACGTTAGATATCCAGAAATTGAATGTTTGGCGATTTAAATGGCTCAACATCCATCGCTGAGAAATTTATTAATATTTTGGGGATGCGATTATCGTTATTTAGCCTATAAAAAAGAGAAACGTAACTGTAGGAAAAGTTTCTTCAAAATGGAAAAGATCATTGACAAAAAAAAGATAGCTACTCGTAAAAGTATAGTTTGGTGCCGAGGTATAAGGCAGGCATTCATGCGGCTAAAGGGATCGGAAACATTATCGAAAAAAGGCAATTGTATATCACGGCGATGTTTTAATTACCCATTCGAGAACTGAATGCAAATGCTATAAATTAAATCAAAAGCTATTGATCTCAGGGGAAATGTATCGTTATGTGCAATTTGAAAATGATATAATCCTTGAGAAGAAAGATGAAATTATGCTTAGGGGAAAATCACAAGAAGTAAGCCTGTAGGGGGTGAGATTAACAGCAAGCAAATAACACTCATCGTAGTATAACAGATTACATGGTCTGATATTTGACTTTTGTTTCACTTGTATGTAATCGTACGTTTTGTTGCATCTTGTACTTATAAATTTTGAATGATGAGATATACACTGTTGCTTTTATTGTTTTGCTGTTCTGTTGCAGTTCAATGCCAAACATCTTCTATACAAAAAACCTATGCTTTTACACGCGAGGAATTGCCGGGAACCATTATGGTTGATGAGAAAGGAGAACCGGTAAAACACAAGGGAGACACTACCAATATCATCTACCTTGAAACAAAAGGAACTGTGCTTGATTACCAGATTGCCTGGATAAAAGGCATTCCTTATAAGATTAACCTTCTGCCAGTTAACGAAAGCCGGGTGCGGGTTGGACAGTTAATGAATGCGGACAAAGATGTGGTGATAACACCTAAAACAGGCAATAAACTCTGGCAGGTTGTGCTGGAGCCAGTGGTATTAAATGCAAAGCAACCTGTAATTAAAGGTGTGCAGCCAACCGACATAATATTGCAGGGCGACTATAAAAGGAGGAAGTTTTTTTATACCATCAAAAACCGCGTAATGCTCCGCCCGCTATTGGCTATGTAACAAGGTGAATTTCCCTGTAAACTTCGCCTCAATAATCAGCATAGTTCAGGATGGCACGGGTGAAATATTGACATAGTTTGGCGCAGGCTTTTTGCCTTATAACGATAAAACTCTCTGCTATGCCTGCAACAAAAATTCACCACTTTTTCTACCCTATTTATAATTTTACTGCTACCTGCTGATGAAAAAGGTTTACCCCATTATCATCATCGTTTTTGTAATTGAGTTTATGCCAGCCTTCGGGCAACCGGCAAACATGCAAACTCAACCCACTAAAACTCCTCAACCGTATACAAAAAGTAGCTTGTTGTTTAAAGATGATTTTGATGGTTCGTTAAAACATTGGGTAGTGGAAACTCCTGCTTCTGTCAACTCAAAAATTGGTATTGATAAAAAACAGTTGGTTATTGATGTGGATGGAGGTGCAACGGTTTGGCTACGAAAAAAGTTAAGGGGTAACCTTGTAATAGAGTTCACCAGGAAGGTAATTGTGGACGGCGGAAAAAACGATCGTTTATCAGATCTTAACCAATTTTGGATGGCTTCCGATCCCAGGAATAAAAACCTGTTTACCAGGACGGGCGTTTTTAAAGAGTACGATTC
>JANPIA010000036.1:0-1567 GCA_031424735.1 Segetibacter sp. | reverse complement strand
CACCGATGGTGCATACTAAAACGTATGGTAAAAATAAGTAATCTAAAAAGTAAAATGAGAATGGAAATGAGTGTCGCCTTCCTAAAAAAAAGGCCCGCCCTAAAAAGAGCCGGCCGTTGCTAACCTATGAAAAACACCAAGCTCAAATATAGGTGAAAATTAATTTGATAACAACTTGGAATTTTTTCCTTTGTTAGCACGGCCTTCCTGACGTTCTTGCCGCCGTTCATTAATTTCCATTTTTACTTTTTGAACAAATTCCCGTTCATGTTCAAAAACTTCATTGCTTCGTTTTTCGCCAACTATAGGCTTGAATTGCTCACGGTACCTAAGGCGAACCTCTACAATTTTTTGCTGTAATTCCAAGCCCTGGCCCTTAAACTCCCTGTTGGTATTTTTAAGTTCTTTGAAATAGTTAACAAAAACAGGCTGAAACTTTTCTGCTTCAACTCTGCTAAGTCCCAGCTTCACTTGTACATATTCAACCAGTTTTTCACGCAGTCTACCCTCACCTTGTTGTTCATCCTGGGCAAAAACAGGCTGTATAGCAAAAAAGAGAAATAGTGTATAGATAAGTTTTTTCATAGTTAATCGGTGGTTGTAACTGCGTTATCGTCGCTTGGGGGCAAAACAGATAAGAAAGATTCCATTTCAGTATCAGATACATCTTCCAGCAAAGCCTTTACGCTATCCTTCTCCGCTGAAGCCTTTATAGCTTTTTGTGTTTTTACGTTTATACCAACATTTCTAATAAATTCGTCGAGCTCTTTTGTGCTGGTCTTTTTTATTTCCTGCTCTATGGCAGGCGCATTCCCGGCGACTAAATTTTGTGTCGTATCTACAGAGTTCTTGGCAAGACTTACCAGTGGCATCTCACTAAAATATTGATAGCCTCCTGCAAACAATGCACCGCCAACTACCGCTGCCACTGCCATACGAACCCATTTGCGGGCAAATAAAGGAACAACTTTAGTTAATGGCTCGGCTACTTTTGACTTAATCACTTCCGGCAACGTATCAAAATAGCCCTCTGGTATTTTGTAAGGGACATTTTTTCCAATACTATCTAACAAAGACAGTTGAGGATTTTGGGAAAACTCGGGAATAAAGCCTGCATTTTCTTCAAAATAAAATAAGGGCACGGAGTAAGGCATTGCTCGTGGAATGCCGGCCAGCAACGGAGAAAGTTCTGCCAGCTCAACTTGAGCCGCAGATGCTTCGCTGGCCTTCACTTTCGCCAAAACAGACGAAGCTAATCCTTCAAAATACCCGTTTGGTACCGAAAACACCGGATTGTTAATAAAGGGTAAACCACTATCGAGGTTTTTGAGCTCATCTTGTATATTTTTTTGGTTACTCATTTCCGGGAAGTACGACCTTATTCTATATCCAAAGTTTAATGATTTTTGATGAAGTCCTCAACTTTTTTCACAGCGTGATGATAGCTGGCTTTTAAGGCACCCTCACTGGTTTCCAACACCCGGCTCATTTCTTCGTATGGCATTTCATCATAATACCTAAGGGTGAAAACTACCCGTTGTTTTTCGGGCAGTCCCTGAATGGCGAG
>JANPIA010000035.1:0-7119 GCA_031424735.1 Segetibacter sp. | reverse complement strand
AAGGGCGCCTGCTGCACTTGGGCATCTGTCATCTCAATTACAATTTAACTTCCATACTTGTAACATACTTTGTACTACTCCCCGTTTCCGGCAGATTTAGGCTATCGAGGTCCCACCACGGGCCGGGTACTTTAAGTGTGTTTTACCCGGACGAATAAGGCCGCCTGACTTCGCGACGAATGTTTTCAACTAGTTGTCCGTACTAAGTCCTTAGACATTCATTTTTCCCTGTCAATAAATTTTTTAGGGCAAAGGCAGAAAACAAAAAGCCCGCAAACACTGTGTTTGCGGGCTTTTGACTTCTTTGGATTGATTATCTGGCGGAGACTAAGGGATTCGAACCCTTGATACCCTTTCGAGTATACACACTTTCCAGGCGTGCTCCTTCAACCACTCGGACAAGTCTCCATTTGGAGGGCTGCAAAAATAACCATTGAAATTTAGTGACCGAATAAATTTTCAGCATTCTCCGTTGTTGCCCTTGCTACTTCTTCTTCGGGCAGTTCCTTAGCGGCGGCTATAGCTTTAACTATATAAGTAAGATAACTGCTTTCATTTCTTTTTCCGCGATGTGGCACCGGGGTTAAGTACGGCGCATCGGTTTCCAAAACCAGATTCTTCAGGTCAATTTTTTTCAGCGTATCTGCCAGTCCGGATTTTTTATAGGTAACCACACCGCCAATGCCGAGCAGGAAATTCATATCAATAATTTGCTCTGCAAATTCATACGCGTCGCCAAAGCAGTGAAATATGCCTTTCAAGCCCTTTGCTGCAAATGGCTTTACACAATCAATGGTTTGTTGCATGGCGTTGCGGGTATGAATAACGATCGGAATATTTTCATTTAATGCCCATTGCATTTGCCTGTTGAATACTTCGTATTGTTCATTTGCGAAGGTTGTATCCCAATAAAAATCCAGACCGATCTCACCAATGGCAACAAACTTTCTTTTCGTTATCCATTGTTCAACAATTTCTAATTCTTTTAGAAAATTTTCTTTCACTGAGCAGGGGTGCAATCCCATCATTGGAATACATTCACCTGGAAACCTATCTTCCAGTTTCAGCAAATCATCTACAGACTCACTATCAATTGATGGCAGGTAAAACCTTTGTACGCCTGCATTACGGGCAGATTCAAGCACTTTATAAATGTCGTTTTCAAAATCTTTTAAATATAAATGGCAATGGGTATCTATCAATTTCATGCAGCAAAGATGAGTAATTTTCAAAGTGGAACTTTTCCCTTTTTGGGCATTGCATTTTTTTATAAAGCGCCTGAAATAAAATAGAAATGAAGGGCGTTTATAACATGCTTAAGTAATTATGCAAAACAAAACGCTCTTACACTGACCAGCAGTTGAATTCAAAAACAAACAACACTGTTCATTAAAAAATATAAACCGGCGTAAACAAATGAGTACCATTTTTTGACCGCCAGATTAAACTTATCATTCAACTCGTTTTCATAGGGTACGGATTAAAAACGGGCCAGGGTTTCTACCCAGGCCCTTCTTTTTTTCCATCAACTTCACCCAGGAATAGCCTTAAACGAATACCCCTTATCACTAAAAAACTGGAGCGCTTTTGGCAGTGCATACTCTAACCTTTCAAAGGCTTTGGCGCTATCATGAAACACAACTATAGAACCGGACCTGGCGTTGGCAACAACGTATTCCAGGCACTTTGCAGGTGATAGTTTTACATCGAAATCCCCGCTTAAAACATCCCACATAATTATTTTAAATACCGGCTGTAACTGTTGTATTTGAAATTTTGTGATCCTGCCATATGGCGGACGAAACAGGTGGCTATCAATAAACTCCTTTGCCGTAAAAATGTCGTTCAGGTATAGTGAGTCTGCGGTTTTCCATCCATTCAAATGCTGATTAGTATGGTTGGCTACTTTATGTCCTTCATCCAAAATGCGTTTACAAATTTCTTGCTCCTGCCGAACATTTTTACCAATACAAAAAAAGGTTGCACGGGCATTGTACTGCTTTAAAACATCTAACACAAAGGGCGTTGCAACGGGATGCGGTCCGTCATCGAATGTAAAAAATAGCTCCTTTTCTTCTGTGGAAATATTCCAGGTGAGTGACGGATAAATTTTTTTAAACCACCATGGCGACTTTACTAAATACATACTGCAAAGCAACCAAAAAATGATGAAACAGATTTAGTCGCCATAAGCAACCAGGTGGATGGCCCGGTTCTCATGCCGGTCTATCCTTCCCCTACCCGCTATAAATTTACGTTGCATGGCTTCACTTGTTAAAAGCTGGTCCATAAAATTTTTTGTACTCTCCAACGCCATCGATGGCTTGCTACCAGCTAAAACAACGGCATGTATAAACCCTTTAAGCAATGGCAAAAACGATAATTGGGTAAGCTCTGCCGAACCAAAAATTTCGGTACTGATGATACGCTTTCCGGTGATGCCAATAAACCCGGCATATAAACTATCCGATGCTTTGTACCTGTTTGCAAAGTAATTGAGGTAAGCGGTATCAATCTCGGCGTTTGAATTATACAAGCTTATGTATGGATAGGTTTCGGATGTTTTTTTCGTCGCTGAAAATTGTCGCTGTATTTCCTTCCAGACATCCGACTGCCTTTTTGAAACATCCATTACCTTTTTTAGTTGCATATCGGCATGCCCGCTTCGCTTAAAGCCTTTCGGTTTTTTATCCCACCTGCCCTTTTCAACACAAAAAACATTTACGTAATTAACCTCTTTACCTGGGGCTAGTATTTGCGTTTCGGCAATCATCCTGTCTTGCTTGCCGCCGGCTAAAATTTCGCCACCATTAATTACTATATGGTCTTTTGAAGTGTTCGTCATCTCCAAAGTGTTTACGTCCGCACCCTGCTCAAATTGTATTTCTCTAACTTTTACTTTACCCTTTTGCATAGCCTCATCCAGCGAAATAAAATGAGGTATTTTACTTTTTGGTGCTGGTTTCTTTTGTGCCGAATTGTTATAGCGTATCGGTATCAATGTAAGGTTTCTAAAAGTCCATGCCGAATCGTATTGAACCTGCAGTGTATCGTAAGTAAGTTGAGCGAATGACTCATTTACAATTCCAAACATCATCCCCAAAAAAACCAGGCTCCATTTCATGCTATAAATATATTTTAAAACACACGGTCTTCTTTTCAGTATTGGCAAAGTTTATCTTTGCCGCCTATGAACGAGAAAGTAAGAGTACGTTTTGCTCCTTCGCCCACCGGCGGACTGCACCTTGGTGGTGTAAGAACGGTTTTATACAATTATTTATTTGCCAAACAACATGGCGGCACATTTATATTACGCATAGAGGATACCGACCAAGCAAGATATGTTGAAGGCGCAGAGGATTATATACAGGAGTGCCTTGCCTGGTGTGGTCTCGTACCCGACGAAAGCCCTCTGCATGGCGGACCTTTTGCCCCTTATCGCCAAAGCGAACGAAAAGAAATGTACAGGCAATATGCAGAGCAACTTGTAACGCAGGGCAATGCTTACTATGCATTTGATACGCCGGAAGAATTGGAGATCATGCGAACAGCATTGAAAACACACGACAATCCATCGCCTACCTACAATTATGTTAGCCGCGAAAAAATGCGCAATTCACTGGTATTAGATCAGCAGGAAGTAGCTCGTTTATTAGCTGAAAATACACCGCATGTCATCCGCATTAAAATGCCGCACGATGAAACACTTTCTATTTCGGATATGATTCGTGGTGAGGTAAACTTTCATTCGTCGCTGGTAGATGATAAGGTTTTACTAAAAGCAGATGGAATGCCAACTTACCACCTGGCTGTTGTAGTAGACGATCATGCAATGAAGATAACCCATGCATTTCGCGGAGAAGAGTGGTCACCCAGTGCACCTGTTCATATTTTGTTATGGAAATATTTGGGCTGGGTAGATGAGATGCCACAATGGGCACATCTTCCATTGATTTTAAAACCTGATGGACATGGCAAGTTAAGCAAGCGTGATGGCGACCGTTTAGGCTTCCCGGTGTTTGCGATGAACTGGACCGATCCAAAAACAAATGAACTGGTAACAGGCTTTCGTGAACTTGGCTTTTTACCGGAGGCGTTTATTAACCTGTTGGCGGTATTGGGATGGAATGATGGAAGTGAGCAGGAACTGTTTTCGCTTGATGAACTGGTACAAAAATTCTCTGTTGATAAGGTACATAAGGGCGGCGCAAAATTCAATTATGAAAAAGCAAAATGGTTCAACCACGAATGGATAAAAAAATTGCCGGTATCGCGTTACAGGTTGCAGGTTGCAGAAATATTTGCTGGCAATGGCTTAACGGTGGTTGATGATGAAAAGTTTGACAAAGTGCTTGAGCTGGTAAAAGATCGCTGCACATTACTAACCGATTTTTGGTCACAGGCATCTTTCTTTTTCGAGGCACCAAAACAATTGGATGTTGATTCTATAAAGCCAAAATGGAGCGATGACAAAAGCATGTTTTTCGATATAGTAAAGGAGAAGCTGATTTTGGTTGAAGATTGGAGCGCTGCCAATGTTGAAATACTTTTTAAGGAAACGGCTACCGAAAAAAATATTAAGCTGGGCGAACTGCAATTGCCTTTCAGAATTATGCTGGTTGGCGGAAAGTTTGGACCCGGTGTTTTTGAAATAGCAAACGTAATTGGTAAAGAAGAAACAATAGAACGCATTCAGTACGCCTTAACCTTGCTGAGCTAACATTGCCTCAAAAAAACAATGTGATCATCCAGTTGAAACTGATGTTGCTGGAATAAGTAGTTTTCCATTCCGGCTTTGTGCTGGTCTTTTCCATATTAATTTTTGTACAATGGTTCCTTCTTTATTGCGGACTATCGGCAATGATCAACTAACATAAACCACAAAGCAGAAATACCTGCCGGTAATTTTTGAATTGCTAATTTTAGCGCATATAACTTGCCTGAATGAATGAAAAAAAACAAAGACCGCTTCGGGTGCTGGTTGCAAAGGTTGGGTTAGACGGACACGACCGCGGAGCAAAAGTTATTGCTACCGCATTGCGGGATGCAGGCATGGAAGTAATCTATACCGGGCTACGGCAAACTCCTGAAATGGTGGTAAACGCAGCGTTGCAGGAAGATGTGGATGCAATCGGCATAAGCATTCTCAGTGGTGCACATATGACCATCTTTCCCCGGGTAATTGCATTGATGAAAGAAAAACAAATGGATGATGTATTACTAACCGGTGGTGGCATTATACCCAACGACGATATGAAAACATTGAACGAAATGGGAGTTGGCAAATTATTTTCACCAGGTACCACCACATCTGATATCAGTAACTACATTGCCGCCTGGGTAAAACAACATCGTAATTTTTGAGCAGTCAGCAAAAGCATTGTTATTAATCTATCCCTGCAACTCTCTTTAATAATTATCTGCTGGTTGACCCTTTCTTCAGTATTTTTAATTCGATTGCTTTCCATAAGTCTTAATCAGTAAATTCATACACTTATGAAAGAGTTTTCGCTTTTAAAATCGTACGAGTACCAACCCAATGTTTGGGATGAAATGTTTAGTGCACAAGGAATACGGTCGCAGTACAGTCATTTCGTTTCAGCCATAGAAAACCTGCCCCGCCAGCAAATGACGCATAAAGATGAAATGGCGAAAAAACTGTTCATGAGCCAGGGCATCACCTTCACCGTGTACAACAGTGGAGAAGGCATTGAAAAAATATTTCCGTTTGATGTAATACCCCGTATTATACCAAATAACGAATGGAAAGAAATTGAAGCGGGCATTAAACAGAGGTTACGCGCTTTAAATGTTTTTTTGAAAGACATCTACCATTTACAGTTTATTATAAAAGATGGAATCATTCCCGCACAACTTATCTATTCGTGCCCCAATTTTTTGCGCGAAATGGTGAGTGTAGATGTTCCTTACGACATATACACACACATTGCCGGCGTTGACCTGATACGCGATTCTGATGGAAAATTTTATGTGCTGGAAGATAACCTGCGTACACCTTCGGGCGTATCGTACATGCTCGAGAACCGGAGTATCACCTTTCGCATCTTTCCCGATCTTATTCCTAAAAACAACGTTCGTTCTGTAAAAGAATATCCCGACCTGCTGTTCCGGAACCTGCAGGCGGTGGCCAACCGGCAAATCAGCGATCCTACTGTTGTACTGCTAACGCCCGGCATTTATAACTCAGCCTACTTCGAGCACTCAACACTTGCCCGCTTAATGGGTATAGAACTGGTGGAAGGCAAAGACCTGATTGTAGATAACCACCATGTTTACATGAAAACCACCAAAGGGCTGAAACAGGTAGATGTGATTTACCGCAGGGTGGATGATGAATTTATGGACCCGCTCGTTTTCAGACCCGACAGTATGCTGGGTGTACCTGGCATGTACTGGGCTTACCGCAAAGGAAATGTTTCGCTGGTAAATGCACCCGGCAATGGTGTTGCAGATGATAAAGCGATCTATACTTATGTGCCTGATATGATCCGGTATTATTTAAACGAAGAACCCATATTGCAAAACGTGCCCACCTACCAATTAGCCGATGGCGACGCCCGTAAACATGTTTTTGAAAACATGCACACTATGGTAGTGAAAAAAACAAATGAGTCAGGTGGCTATGGTATGCTAATGGGCAACAGCGCCTCCGACGAGGAGATCGCTAAATTTAAAATTGCTATAGAAGAAGATCCCCGCAGTTTTATAGCCCAGCCCATCATCAGCCTTTCTTCTACACCCTGTTATATTAATGGCATTTTACAACCGCGCCGTGTAGACCTACGCCCATTCGCATTGTACGGTCCCGATGGTATTGATATTGTTCCCGGGGGACTGACCCGCGTTGCTTTACGCGAAGGATCGCTGGTAGTGAATTCCTCGCAGGGCGGCGGCAGTAAGGACACCTGGGTGGTAGCGGAAGATTAGGGAATGGTTGGTGGTTGACTGTTGTTGGTTGACAGAGACAGATCACAATTGGTTGTTGACAGTTGAAAGCAAATCACAACAACCCACTCAAACAAAAAACCCCGCCAACAGGCAGGGTAAAATTTTTTGGTAAGCAAAGTTGTACTAGTAACCCTTTTTTGCAACGCCATC
>JANPIA010000034.1:0-12774 GCA_031424735.1 Segetibacter sp. | reverse complement strand
TCCATTGCTGATTTTGATGAAGCGCAGCGTAAAGAGAAATTATACCTTAATGACCTTTATGGCGGTTTTGATCATCTTTGGCCACTGGATCGATTTTTTACAAATGGTAATGGGCAGCCTTTCAAAAGACCATGTTACATTAGGCTGGTTAGACTTTGGTTTGCTTGCTTTATATGCCGGAATGATCATCTTTTTTGTAGGCAAAGCATTGGCTAAAGCGCCGCTTGTGGCTAAAAGCCATCCCTTCCTTAAAGAAAGTATCATTCATCATACATAATAAAAGAACCGGATTGATTTACGAAAAATATTAAGAACTAATGTCATTATATTTTACCATAGCAGCCGTCATACTACTCTTTGTAATCGTATTTCAGATTGCAAAAGCGAGTGAATACGTTGAAGTTTTGAAAGGTGAGGAGCGAAGCCGCAAGCAAAACAATAAAGTGAATGGTTTTTTGATGATGGTTTTTCTTGTGCTTGGATTGATTGGCGTTTATTACTGCAACGAAATTTTAAAAGGTCGCCTACTTGGCGAAAGTGCTTCGGTGGAAGGAGAAAGAGTTGATTCAATGATGAACCTGACCATCATTGTAACAGGAATTGTTTTTCTGATTACCCAGATTTTATTGTTTTGGTTTTCTTATCGCTACCAGGAAAAAGAAGATCGTAAAGCGTACTATTTCCCACACAACAATAAATTGGAGGTTATCTGGACGGTGATACCTACCATTGTTTTAACCATCATGGTGATAATCGGACTAAGAAACTGGTTTCTCTTTACTGGCGAAGCACCCAATAATTCATTGGTAGTGGAAATTACCGGTAAACAATTTGGCTGGATTTACCGTTACCCTGGAAAGGACAATGAATTTGGTAAAAAGTATTTCAGAAATATTGATCCTGCAACCAATTCGTTGGGAATTATATGGGCCGATAATGCAGAGTTAAATCTGAAAGCAGACCCTGCTGCTTACGATGATATTGTAATGGAGCAAACTGTTTACCTGATAAAAAATAAGCCGGTAAAATTTGTTATAAATTCAAGGGATGTAATACATGACGTGGGATTGCCACACTTTCGTATGAAGATGGATGCCGTGCCGGGCATACCTACCACGCTTTGGTTCACACCAAAGTTTACAACCAAGGAAATGCAGAAGAGTTCCGGCAATCCAAACTTTGAATACGAGATTAGTTGCGACCAGATTTGTGGTAACGGGCACTACTCCATGAAAGGAATAATAAAGGTGGTAACACAGCAGGAATACGATGCATGGATGGCAGTTCAAAAGCCTTATTATTATACAGCTTTCCCCGAGAAAGATCCTTCTGCGCCACCGGCAGCGGCTACCGATAGCACAAAGAATGCAACCGCGAGTGTAAATGGTTCAGGGGGAAATAATTTGAAAACAAAACTTTTCTAACTCCGTTAATACAGGAGTTTAACAGTAAATAAATTGGTATGAGCAACGAAGCAACAGTAGAAACACACGCTGCATCCGTGCATGCGCACGATGTCCATCATGGAGGTCATGAGCATCACCATCATGAAACTTTTATAACAAAGTATATTTTTAGCCAGGATCACAAAATGATCGCAAAACAATTCCTGGTTACCGGTATGGTTTGGGCGCTTATTGGCGGCTTTATGTCCGTTCTCTTTAGATTGCAATTAGGCTATCCTGATCAATCATTTCCATGGATGGAAGCCATATTAGGCAAGTGGGCAAAAGGCGGACATATAACTGCAGAAGCGTATTATGCACTGGTAACTACACATGGTACCGTATTGGTGTTTTTTGTTCTTACTGCCGGTTTGAGTGGAACTTTTGCCAATTATTTAATTCCCTTACAAATAGGCGCACGTGACATGGCATCCCCGTTTTTAAACATGCTCAGTTACTGGTTCTTTTTTACCGCCGGTGTGGTTATGTTGTCGTCTATCTTTGTTGAAACCGGTCCGTTTAGCGGTGGCTGGACGGCATATCCGCCGCTCAGTGCTTTAGGATCGGCATCGCCCGGCTCAAAAACCGGTATGGATCTTTGGCTGGTAAGTATGGCATTGTTTGTTGTGAGCAGTTTGCTTGGCGGACTTAATTACATCGCCACTATTTTAAACATGCGAACCAAAGGGATGAGCATGACCCGCCTTCCATTAACTATTTGGGCGTTGTTCTTTACAGCTATACTTGGTGTACTGTCTTTCCCTGTATTATTCTCTGGTTTTATATTGTTGATATTCGATAGAAATTTCGGTACAAGTTTTTATCTCAGCGATATTTATATAAATGGCGTGGGTGCATTACCAAACGAAGGAGGAAGTGCTATTCTTTATCAACACCTTTTCTGGTTTTTGGGTCATCCGGAAGTTTATATAATTATTCTCCCGGCTATGGGTATTGTTTCCGAGGTGATGAGTACCAATGCCCGAAAGCCAATTTTCGGTTATATGGCAATGCTGGGTTCATTATTCGCAATTGCAGTGCTTGCATTTGTAGTATGGGCGCATCATATGTTTGTTTCAGGCTTAAGTCCTTTCCTTGGCTCCTTCTTTGTACTATTAACTTTATTGATTGCTGTACCAAGTGCTATTAAGGTGTTTAACTGGCTGACCACGTTGTGGCGCGGTAACATTCGCTTTACTGCGGGCATGCTTTATTCAATAGGATTTGTCAGCCTGTTTATTTCAGGCGGATTAACGGGTATTTTCCTTGGTAACTCAGCACTGGATATTCATTTACATGATACCTATTTTGTAATCGCTCACTTTCATATTGTAATGGGTGTTGCTGGTATATTCGGAATGTTTGCAGGTATATATCATTGGTATCCTAAAATGTTTGGAAGGTACCTTAACAACACTTTATCGTACATACATTTTTGGGTAACTATTGCGGGTGCTTACCTTATATTTTGGCCCATGCACTACGAAGGTTTAGCTGGTATGCCACGCAGGTATTACGATTTCAGCAATTGGGAAAGCTTTAAAATGTTTACCGGATTGAACCAGTTTATATCCATTGTTTCGATTATTGTTTTTGCGGCCCAGTTGCTATTCATCATCAACTTTTTCTATTCTATGTATAAGGGTAGAAAAGTAACATCGCAAAATCCATGGGCTTCTACAACGTTGGAGTGGACCACGCCAATACATCCCGGGCACGGTAACTGGGTTGGCGAAATTCCAGAGGTGCATCGTTGGCCGTACGATTATGCAAAAGACGGGCACGAATATATTTCGCAAACAACACCGGTTGGGGCAAACGAAAGTTCACACTAAATACCTGCCTCGGTAAGGTGTGGCAATAACCTATTCAATGCCCTGAATACTCAGGGCATTGCTTTTAAGAAATCGATGAGTAAGATATGATGAGTACAACAGAAAATATTTCGGGCAGCTTTCGGTTGGCAGCTAAAGTGAAGGATTATTTTCAGCTAATTAAGTTCACCCTGAGTTTTACCGTAGTTTTTTCGTGTGTGATCTGTTATTTGCTGGCACCAAATATCGAGTATAATATCAAGATGGTGCTTTTGCTGTTTATTGCCGGAATGCTGGTAACGGGTAGTGCCAATGCAATTAACCAGGCCGTTGAAAAAGACACTGACGCGGTTATGAAACGTACTGCCAAACGCCCGGTGGCAGATGGGAGAATGAGCCAGCAGGAAGCGTACATTTTTGCATTTGTTTCTGGCTTGTTGGGGGTATTAATGATGTGGCAGTTCTTTAATTTATCGGCAGCATTGTTATCGGCATTCAGCTTGTTTTTGTACGCTTATATTTATACACCTTTAAAAAAAGTGAATTCCATTGCCGTACTGGTGGGTGCCTTTCCCGGCGCATTGCCTTGTTTGATTGGCTGGGTTGCCGGTACCGGGTTGATCAGCCCGTTTGATACATTGGTTGTTAACGGAACAAATGTTTCAAACATTGGCGGGTGGATATTATTTGCTATGCAGTTTATTTGGCAGTTCCCCCATTTTTGGGCTATCGCCTGGGTGGCGCACGGCGACTATAGCAAGGCAGGTTTTAAGCTTTTGCCGGCAGATAAAGGACCCACAAAATTAACTGCTTTGCAGGCGATCATGTACTCGCTGATAATGATACCGATTGGCTTACTGCCTTACTATTTTAATATGGCTGGCAACGTAAGCTTGTGGATAGTGCTGGTATGTAATTTATTAATGGTAATACAATGCGTTCGCTTGTTTATAAATATGGATGTAAAGTCGGCACGCAGGGTTATGTTTAGCAGTTACATCTATTTACCGGTTGTATTGCTTGCTCTGCTGGCAGACAAGGTGGGCAGCTGAACAGGCTTGGGTAATAAAATAAAAATTTGAAAGAGATGGTAGCCATGGTGAGTGATCAACAAAGAAAACGAATTCACCCGCATAAATTTACTATGTGGGTTGCTATTGGAAGCATTGTTATGATGTTTGCCGGTTTTACAAGCGCCTACGTTGTAAAGCGTAACCAGAGTAACTGGCTGGAGTTTAGTTTGCCACCGGCTTTCTGGTATTCAACAATGGTAATTATTGCTAGCAGTATAACCATACATCTTGCAGTAAAGGCATTTAAATTGAGGGAAATGTCCAGGTACAGAACTATGATGACGGTGACTGCTTTTTTAGGAGTGAGTTTTATTGTATTGCAATGCCTCGGGTTTAAATACCTGTACGATCACGGGGTTAAATTAATTGGCACAAACAGCAATCCTTCTGGTTCGTTTTTAGGGGTGATAACCGGTGTGCATATGGCGCATGTTTTAGGTGGCGTAATAGCATTGATAATTATGTTTGTTGGTGCATACAATCGCAGGCAGAAAAATTATAGTTCGGTACCAGTGGAAATATTAAGCACCTACTGGCATTTTGTTGATGCATTATGGATATACCTGTTTATATTTTATAATGTGGTAAGTGTGTAAAAATAAAGGCAAGTAAAAAAATAATTTTTTAGTGTTGGTTTCAACATCACAAAATAAATTTGCATACCAATTTTAAACAGAACAAATGGCTACAACAACTATAACAGCAGATACTAAATGGTGGGGAGGCGGAAAAAGCCCATTCAATGTAGAGTATGGTAAATTGATGATGTGGTATTTTTTGATGAGTGATGCTTTTACTTTCGGTGCTTTCCTGATTGCTTATGGTACCATTCGGTTTAGTAGCAGTGCATGGCCCGATCCTAACGAAGTGTTTCAATCATTTCCGGGATTAGGAAGCGGTTTGCCCTTGCTATTTGTAAGTTTAATGACTTTCATTTTGATCATTAGTTCCGTTACTATGGTTTTAGCCGTGCGGGCAGGTCATGAAAGGGACAGGCAAAAAGTGATCAAATATTTAATATGGACCATCCTGGGTGGATTGGCTTTTTTAAGTTGCCAGGCATGGGAGTGGACACACCTGCACGAAGAAGGAGCATGGTGGGGTAAAAATCCTTTTCTTAACCACGATGGAACCCAGTCATCTACCAACTTCACTAACTTCTTTTTCACCATCACCGGTTTTCATGGCTTTCACGTTTTCTCGGGAGTTTTAATAAATGTTATCATGTTGGCTATGGCCATTAACGGTGCTTTCGAAAAAAGAGGACATTACCTGATGATAGAAAAGGCCGGCTTGTACTGGCATTTTGTTGATTTGGTTTGGGTATTTGTATTCACTTGTTTTTACCTTATTTAAACTGTTTTAGTAAAATAATAATAGCACTATGGAACATACATTAGCACATTCGGACGAACACAAAAGTGGCAAGAATGAGGTAAGAAATGTTACGATCATACTTTCTGTTTTAACCCTTGTTGAATTGGCGCTTGGTTATTTAATGTATAAATCGTTTCCGGACGACGGCTTTGTTCGTTCTTTTATAAAAGGAGTAATTGTGATATTAATGATTGCGAAAGCCTTCTATATTGTTTCTTATTTTATGCACCTTGGTCATGAGTTAAAAAATCTTATCATGACGATTGTTGTACCGTTGGCTTTGTTTATCTGGTTCATCATCGCTTTTCTTTATGATGGATATGCATTTAAACGTGCACATATGCGCTACGATCGTTACAAGGAAGAGAGAACTCGTATTAAGGTAGCGCCGGCAGAGCATAACAAAGAGCCAGGTAAAGAACACAAACCTGCAGTGGTGGATTAAGTTGAGTTAGAATTAACATCTTTAAGTCATATTGAAACCATCGCTTACCAGCGATGGTTTCATTTTTAAATGAGTGAACGAAATGTCGAAGAAAGCATTGATAGCCCTGGTAATTGCGGTTCTTGTTCCGGTACTTTGTTATTTCGCGGTAAAGTACACGAGTGAGCGGGCAATAAATATTCCACGCAGGTTTTATGTGGATACAGTTATTGAAAATAGTGTGGATGGCAAAAAAACCACGGATACCATCTGGCATAAAACAGCCAACATAAAACTCCTTAACCAATTAGGTGACTCTGTTAGTTTGTATGATATACAGGGTAAGGTAATCGTTGCCGATTTCTTCTTCACGCGTTGTCCCAGCATTTGCCCTTCTCTTACCCGTAACATGGCACGATTGCAACAATCATTTTCTCACTACAACGAAGGGCGTAAAGTGATCGACTCCTCTATTGTTCGTTTTATATCGTTCACAGTGGACCCCGAGAGAGATTCCGTAAAGCAGTTAAAAGATTATGCTGACAGATTTAAAGTGGACCACGACAACTGGTGGATGCTCACCGGCAACAAAAAAACCATTTACGATTTTGCATTGAATGAATTAAAGCTTGGTTTGGTTGATGGCGAAGGTGTTGACACCTCGTACATTCACACCCAAAAAATGGTTTTGCTCGATAAAGATTATTTAGTGCGTGGCTATTACGATGGGCTGGATACCCTTGCCCTGGCAAAACTCGCTGAAGATATAGGGCTGCTGATGCTGGAGAAAGACAAAAAGAAAAAAAGAAACCTGTTCCGTAAATAATTAAACATTCCCCCAACAAAAAACGTTTTACACAAATGCTTGAAGCCGCAATAATAAAAAACGACAGGAAAGCCTACTGGCTTATCGGACTATTTTCCGTAATTGTTTTTGGGGCGATAGTTGCGCTCAGTCAATTAAAACTGGAGGTTAACCTTGGTTTCGACGTGCACATATTTGCCGCCGCCAATGCCATTATAAATAGCCTGGTTGCAGTATTGCTCATTAGTGCATTAATGGCAGTTAAAAACGGAAATTATATTTTGCACAAGCGGTTAATGATTGCTGCGCTCTTACTTTCGGTTTTATTCCTGCTGTTTTATATTGCCCATCATTTACTTTCCGGCGAAACAAAATTTGGCGGCACAGGTAGCATCAGGCTTGTGTATTTTATCATACTCATCAGCCATATTTTTTTAGCTGGTATTATTTTGCCATTTATATTATTTACATCTTATCGCGCCTTAACCGGCGAATTTGCTGCCCATAAAAAATTGGCAAGATATACCTGGCCTTTGTGGTTATACGTGGCCATCACCGGCCCGGTAGTTTACCTATTGATCAGTCCTTATTATTGATTTATGGTTCCGGCTTCCGCCTAATAGAACCATCGTTGCGTCGCCCTCTTCTACAGTTGTTTTTACATCGTCGTTATGGGCTATGCATTAAAGCAGCCCCAACGCCGGGTCCCAAAAAATCTCCTCAAAGTTCAGGATGGTGTCTTTCTCAACATTAATTCCTTCTTTACCTAACAGTTCTTCCATTAGTTCAGGTGGCGAAAAATGCATTTTACCGCTTAACATGCCATTGCGGTTTACCACCCGGTGGGCAGGTACTTTTGGTGTTGTAAAAAAGCTTGCATTCATTGCCCAGCCAACCATGCGAGCCGAAGAACCTGTGCCCAGGTATTTAGCTATAGCGCCATACGAGGTTACCCGTCCTTTGGGTATTTGTCGCACAACATCCCACACATTCTGAAAAAATGAAAAATGTTTCGATTGATCATTTACCACCAAAGATGATTTCGACTCGGTCCTAGTCCCTGATCGCTTTTTCATATATTAATTGTAAAAGCAGGTTATCGACCCTGCGAATTTTCTGCACCTGTATTTTCGGAAAGTAATATGCTTCGCCTGGGCTCCGGCACGGCTATATAATTGTACGGACAATGCCTGCAGCCATTGCCGCAGCAAAAGCCTTTTTCCAAATGATATTTTTCAGTCAGCACCACATAACCTTCCTCATTGTAATAGAAATCTTCTTTCTCAACCAGTCTTTTGTTCACTAATCAGTTGTTTTAATTGTTCATCTTTTTCAGCAGGCAGTTCGCTGTTCAATTTAAAGCGCAGGTAATGTATCCGGTTGCTTTTTGCAATGTCCAATTGTTCGTAATGTGTTTTTATTTTTAATTCTGCCGATGGATCAATTTCTGCGTACACATTATCCGTATCCGCTAAAACCTCTAATCCAAATAAATTAATTACCAGCAATGTAAACTTATACAAATCCGGGCTATCGGTTTTTAAGTTTATGATGGCATCGCTCCCTATAAATTGCTGGTACAGGCGAAGAAAGCGCGGGTGCGTTAATCTTTTTTTCGCTTTGGACCCACGCAATTGCGGGTCGGGAAAGGTGATCCATATTTCCTCAACTTCACCGGGAGCAAAATAGTTAGTGACCTCTTCAACCTGGCTTCTAACAAATGCCACGTTATTCAAACCTTCGTCCAAAGCCTTTTTAGCGCCAACCCACATCCGGTTGCCTTTCAAATCAATACCAATAAAATTTCTTTTTGCATGCAGTCTTCCCAATCCAACTGCATATTCACCTTTTCCACAGGCAAGCTCAAGTGTTATAGGGTTATTATTTTTAAAAAAGGTGTTCCATTTTCCCTTTATGCCGGCAGGATATTCCAATACATTGGGGAAGGTTCTGATCTCTGCAAAACGCTGTAATTTTTTTTGACCCATAGCGGGCAAATGTAATTCAAAAACATTCTTTTGCTGGTTGGTAAGAGGTTGGGTTTTTTACGGCAATGCAGTTAATGAGGTTGCAAAAATAAAGCAGGAGATTTGTAATATTTTTCCGGATGAGGGAAGGCTTATACTTTAAAGTAAAATGACAAAGTCAAATCTACTACTGCTACGAACTTTAATTGCAGAACTTTAGTGCCATGAACAAGTTTTTGGATAGCGTAAGATTCGCAAACGCCGGCATTACTTATTTTTTTAGAAACGAAAAGAATGGACGGATACAAATAGTAGTAGCCGCTATAGCCATAGCAGTTGGTATTGTTTTAAAAATAGCCGTACTCGAATGGTGCATTATTTTGATTTGCATAGCCCTGGTTATCGGATTGGAAATGATGAATACCGCCATAGAGCACCTCTGCAAAATGTTGAGTGAAGACTATCATCCAACCATAAAAATTATTAAAGATGTTGCTGCCGGCGCGGTATGGTGGGTTTCCATTATTTCGTTCATAATAGGGGTTGTTATATTCGTACCCTATTTGTTATTCATGCTTAAATAGGAACAGGGTTGGAGCCCTGAAATTGAAAAACCTGAGTTTGTATATAAGCCCCATCAAGCAATGATTGGACATTAATCCCCTTCATTCCTGCATCCTTAATTAGTCTGCTTTATTTTTTTGCTTGCACTATTAAAAAATTGTTTCAATTTTTATAGAGTTGAAACAAAAGACTTCCACTATTCACCTCATCCATTTTTCATGTCCGAAACTTTTTTCGACCTGCATTGTCATCCTTCGCTAAAGCCCTATGGACGAAGTTTTAATGAAATGCCCTGGGGCAGCAATCATGCAGACAGCAGGAAGAAAAACAGTTTGTGGTATTATGATCGTCCCAATCTTTTTGACAGAACCATCCAGCTAATTACCGGCATTTTAAAGTTTACCCAATCAGATTGTTCAGCATTAATGTATGGTAACACCCGCGTTGTTTGTGCGGCAATGTATCCTATAGAACGATCGTTTTTTGCGAATAAAACTGGCACAGGAAAGCTAAGTGATCTCGCCGGAAATTTTATAACCGGAGTGGGAAAACCACGGGTCGATTATATTCAGGGGATCAAAAATTATTGGGAAGACCTGCTGCGCGAATATGCGTTTTTCGAAAAATTGAATAACGTGCCGGTGAGCATGGATGGTCGCCTTTGTAAGTATGTACTTGCGAAAAGCTTTGCGGATATGCAAAGCAACCTGGACGACGAGCAGGGCGACATGAATACCATTTTCATTGTTCTAACCATTGAGGGTATGCATGTATTGCAAACCAATTTCAGCGAAACGGGCACACCGGATCCATACGAACTTACCGACCATATCGCTAAACTAAAGCAACTGGATTACCCTCCATTTTTCGTTACACTCACGCACCATTTTTATAACAATTTATGCGGGCATGCACAAAGTTTTGCAGGCGCCGCCGGTAAAGGCCTTAACCAATCGTTTGGTATGAACACCGGCTTAACCGATGCAGGAAAAACGGTAATAAGAGAATTGCTCAGTAAAAAAAATGGGAAACGAATTTACATCGACATTAAACATATGAGCGCCTTAACGCGCAAACAATATTTTGAAATGCTCGGCAAAGAGTTTGGCAACGAAGCAATACCGGTGATCGTTAGTCATGGTGCCTGCAATGGATTACGCTCTGCCGATGACCCTGTATACGATGGAAAATATGCCACTTCCAAATTAATGGCGACCGATCTGAACCTGTACGATAATGAAATTTTGATGGTTGCAGAAACCAGGGGTTTATTTGGCTTGCAGTTGGATGAACGCCGCATAGCCAGTGCACTAACGCTGAAAAATACAAAACACTCTTTATCGCTAAATAAGATCAGGCATTACCGGGCAGAATTGGTATGGAATCAAATTGAACACATACTTGAATTGCTGGACAGGCACAACCTGTTTGCCTGGGACTGCATTGCCATTGGCAGTGATTACGACGGGATCATCAACCCGCTAAACGGCTACCTTACCGCCGAAACTTTCGTTCACCTGCAAAGCTATGTTGAACGCTATGCTTTCAATTACATGAATGAACAGGGCAAGTTGTTGAAAACGTTCAACCAGTTACCGGCTTCAGAAATTGTTCACCGGATTTTTATGAGCAATGGAATAAATTTTTTGAGAAAGTGGTTTGTTTGAACCTCAGCACAAAATTCCAACCCTTTCCTAAAACTTAATCAAAATTTCATAGGGCTCAGTTGATTTATATAATATTTTCACGCCCAAGCTAAACTTAATGAATACTGACACCGAAGCAACGGAATTTCCTGCAGCCGAAATCGTTCTTGTACAGGCATCTTCAGGCAAACGATTTCTCAACTACATCATCGATCTGCTGTTTTTTTATGTGCTCGTTGTTGCAATGGGTGTGTTGATTGGATTGATTTTTCCGGATATTATTGATGGCATTGATGACAGCTCACCCGGTTTAGGATTGTGGGACCGCTTTTTAACTTTACTGTTTTATGGGCTGTATATGTTTTTTACTGAATTGATTTTTCGCGGTAAATCGCTGGGCAAATTAATTACCCGCACAAAAGCGGTGAACGAACACGATGGCTCGGAAATAAGTTTTGAAAAAGCATTTTTTCGCGGCTTATCGCGGGCTGTGCCCTTTGAAGCTTTTAGCGCATTGGGTTCGCCATCGTACCCATGGCACGACAAATGGACCAATACCATTGTGATAAATGAGAAGCTTTCGCAAACTACCCCAGGTTATCTGAATGGATTGCAAACTTCTTCATACTCCAAGTAGTGTTTAAGCTTTAACCGCAGAGAAAGGGGAGGCTGAGTTTGCACGGAGGAAAAAAGTTGAATAGAATTGTTGCGGATGAACGGAATGCGACGCAACCAAAGTTCAACAGGGGCCGCCTGGCTGGTATCAAAAATATTTGCCATAAACACACTTATAGAAAGAGTTTACATACTTCTTCGGTATTGCCCGCCAACTTGGTACAACGCATGGGTAATTTGGCCGAGGCTGCAAAACTTCACCGTTTCCATAAGCTCGGCAAACAGGTTTCCGTTATCGATGGCAACCCGTTGCAAGCGCTTTAAAGCATCAGCACTTTTTATTTCATTACGTTTTTGGAAAGCTTTCAGGTTACTGATCTGCTGCTCTTTTTCGTCGGTGGTGCTGCGTATTACTTCGCTGGGTAAAATGGTGGGGCTGCCTTTTTTATTCAGGAAGGTATTCACGCCAATCAACGGTAACTCGCCGGTATGTTTCTGGTGTTCGTAATGCAAACTTTCTTCCTGTATTTTATTGCGCTGGTACATGCGTTCCATTGCGCCCAAAACACCGCCACGCTCGTTGATGCGGTCAAACTCTGCAAGTACCGCTTCTTCAACAAGGTCGGTCATCTCTTCAATAAGGAAACTTCCCTGGTTAGGGTTTTCATTTTTTGCGGTGCCCAACTCGCGGTTAATGATGAGCTGAATAGCCATGGCGCGGCGTACACTTTCTTCGGTGGGCGTTGTAATGGCTTCGTCGTAGGCGTTTGTGTGAAGGCTGTTGCAGTTGTCGTAAATGGCATACAAAGCCTGTAGCGTGGTGCGTATATCATTGAAGTCAATCTCTTGTGCATGAAGGCTGCGCCCGCTGGTTTGGATATGGTATTTAAGTTTTTGACTGCGCTCTGCGGCATTGTATTTATACTTCATTGCCTTTGCCCAAATTTTCCGTGCAACACGACCGATCACGCTGTACTCCGGGTCCATACCATTGCTAAAGAACAACGACAGGTTGGGCGCAAAGTCATCTATGCTCATGCCGCG
>JANPIA010000033.1:0-5018 GCA_031424735.1 Segetibacter sp. | reverse complement strand
ATTTAATTGTTTGGGTATCGGCTCATAGCCATACACTTTTTCCAATGGTAAATAGTTTCCTATTACCACCGAGTCTTCGTTTTTTGTTTGCGCATGATCAAAATAGCAATAACCACCAGGGGTCATAATAGCCGCATGTTTTTGTTTGGCGGCTTCAATGCCGCCTTTCTCTCCCTGCCAGCTCATAATGGTTGCATTAGGTGCAATTCCTCCTTCCAATATTTCATCCCACCCAATTACTTTTCGTCCTTTGCTGTTTATGTATTCCTCTATGCGTTGCGTGAAATAACTCTGCAGTTCCATTTCATTTTTTAAATCTTTTTCCTTTATCAGTTTCTGGCAAAAGTCTGAACGCTTCCATGCGTCTTTCGGGCATTCATCGCCGCCAATATGTATGTATTGCGATGGAAACAGTTCCATCACCTCGTCAAATACATGCTGGAAAAAGTTGAAGGTATATTCTGTGGGGCATAGCACATCGGGGAAAACGCCCCAGGTTTGTTGCAACTGCTTGCCGGATGTAGTACCGCTCCATGCGGTTTGTGCGGGATGCTTCGTATCCTCACCCGGAAAGCAACTTAGTTCAGGGTAAGCTGCAATAGCGGCTGAAGAATGGCCGGGTATATCAATTTCTGGAATGACTGTAATGTATCGATCGGCGGCATATTTTACTACCTCCTTAATTTCATTCTGTGAATAAAAGCCACCGTATTTTTTGTTGGTGTTGCCTTTACCGGGATAACGACCAATGATAGTTCCATTTCTATAGCCGCCTACCGAAGTAAGCCTGGGATACTTTTTAATTTCGATGCGCCATCCCTGGTCATCGGTAAGGTGCCAGTGAAAAGAATTCATTTTATGCAGGGCTAAGTAGTCGATATATTTTTTTACAAACTCCACCGTAAAAAAATGGCGGGCAACATCCAGGTGCATTCCGCGGTAGGCAAAGCGTGGGTAATCATCAATGCTAACCGATGCTATTGATAATTGTTTTTTTGGTTCCGGGGGTAATAACTGCAGTAGGGTTTGCATACCATAAAAAGTGCCGGCATAAGTATCTCCATCAATTTGTATAGAGGCCGGAGTAACTGCTAATTGATAGTGTCCTTCATTTTCCGGCGCTTTAATAAAACGTAGCGTATTCAGCCTGATAAAATTTTCCGTAGCCTGTTTTGCCACCAGTAATTTGAAACCATAAAAACGTTGCAGGTAGTCGTTTAAAAAATTAGCCGCTACCTTTTCTCCATCGTCATTTAAAACTAACTGGGTTTTGGCTGATAAAACAAAAGTGCCAACACCCGGTTGCTCTTTAACCGGGGCAGGTATTATACCAGATTGCGATTGTAACCTTTCGATAAATAAAAAGAGTAAAATAATAAGTACGGATTTTTTCATGGCAAGCGGTAGTAAAAAGATGAACAAAAGATAACAAACGATGCGTGTGTATAAGGTGAAGAAATTACCGGTGATAGAGTATAGGTGACTCAACAATATATGCAACCATGCGTGTTCACCATAAACGCTGATGCTGACAGTTTACAATCCTTTTGCAACCGGCAGCACTATTTTACTTCCAACACTTCCATTGTGATAAACTCTAATGGAAGCCTTTTGAAAATCCTCGTCTTTTGCATGGTAGATATCTACAAATTTTTGCGGGTTACGATCGACCAACGGGAACCAACTGCTCTGTACCTGCACCATTAAACGATGCCCTTTTTTAAAGGTATGGGCTACATCGGGCAAGGTAAATTTTACCTGGGTGATCTTTTTTGGAACAAAGGGTTCCGGCTTCTCAAAACTGTTACGAAATTTACCACGCATAACTTCACCTCGCACCAGCATCTGGTAGCCACTCATTACATATCGGTCGGTATCGCTGTATTTAAAGCTATCAGGAAAAACATCTATAATCTTCACTACAAAATCTGCATCTGTACCAGTGGTGCTTACCATAAGGTCGGCAACTACCGGACCGGCAAGTGTCAAATCTTCCAAAAGGTCGGCTGTTTGAAAAACAAGCACATCCGGCCTTCTGGAAGCGAAGCGCTGGTCGTCGCTCATGTACTCCCGAGTTCTGTCTAAATGGACATCCTCGGTGTAAGGCACAGGCTTGGCAGGATCGCTTACATATTCAGTAAAACTTTCATCATCGCCAGGCATTTGCTTTGTTGCCACGACGCCTGGTTTCTCCCATGCCAGTATTCCCTTTGGAGCCAAATACATTTCTTTTTGCTGCGCATTGGCTGGTGGCCATTGTGGTAAAAACTTCCAGTTATTTTCTCCGCTGAAAAAAATACTTGCCTCTGCAATTCTTTTGTCCGTCCCCTTCGCTTTTAAATAATGATTGAAAAATGGCAACTCAATATTTTGCTGGTACCACTCACTTGTTTTGCTCCCGAATTGAACGTTACCAAGTTTGCTTCCATCGCCACGTACCCATCCACCATGAAACCATGGGCCCATAACCAAACGGTTGTTCGCGCCAGGGTTTTGTGCTTCAAGTGCCTTGTAAAGATTCCAGGCCCCGTAACAATCTTCCGCGTCGAAAGTTCCACCAACAACCAGCATTGCCGGTTTTATATTGTTTACAAATGTTCGAGCATTGCGGGCTTTCCAAAACTCGTCGTAGGTAGGGTGGTTCATTAAATCGTTCCAAAACTTTATACTGTCGCCCATATATTTTTTAGTGAAGTTGGAAAGAGAACCCGTTTTTAAATAGAAATCATAATTGTCTTTTGTGGGATATGGAAAATTTGAAGGACCAATTGTGGTTGGCTTAGGGCGTGGTCTGCCAAACGAAGTATAAAAGTCAAAAGCATCCATAAGCATGAAGGCACCGTTGTGGTGAAAATCATCACCTAAAAACCACTCTGTAACAGGTGCCTGTGGACTGACCGCCATTAATGCCGGATGATTACTGAGTGCTGCCATGGTGGAATAAAAACCCGGATAAGAAATTCCGGCAACGCCTACATTGCCATTATTCAATGGAAGGTTTTTAATCAGCCATTCAATAGCATCGTAAGAATCGCTTGCTTCATCAACATCCTTATTTGTTTTTTTGCCGGTGATGAAAGGACGCACGTCCACAAAGTCGCCCTCGCTCATCCACCTTCCCCGTACATCCTGGTAAACCATAATATAATTTTCCCTGTAATAGTTCAGGTAGAATGGTTGTGGCACTCTAAAGTTCATTTCGCCATAGGGCGCAGCACTGTAAGGCGACCGGTTTAACAGAATCGGATGTTTTTCCAGGCTATCCTTGGGAAGATAAATAGAGGTAAAAAGTTTTACACCATCGCGCATGGGTATATACCGCTCTATTTTAGTATAATGATCTTTTATCCAAAGTGAGTCAACGTTTTGACCAATGGTTGCCGTAGGGATTATTAACAGTAGGAGCCTGGCTAAAAATTTCATGCATTGTTATTTAGGTGTTGCTAAATTAACGGCATCCGGTTAAATAAATCGGGTTGTTTTATTTTACATAGTAGGTATAGAACAACGTAAACACAGCCGAGGGATGATTCCAATGCAATTAAAAATGAATTTATGTCATCAATCTCACAAAACCGGGTTCGTTGTCAACCATAATCATTTCCTACCCATCAGCAATTACCAGACAGCTTTATTTGGTAAATGCTGATTTCAACTGGCAAGAAAGGTTTCATGATCACATCAATCTTAACAAAGGTGAATTGATGCGAATTGAGAAATAAATAGAAGATCTCAGCAAAATTGGAAGGAGGATAATTTTTACCCACAACTGTCCTAAATGTAACATTTGTAAAATGTGAAGAGACGTTGCACTGCAACGTCTCTTCAAAAAATTTGCAATAAAACCAGGTCAATCAATTTTTGTAACCTTGATCATATTTGTAGGAAGATGTAACTGAATGGGTGTGCTACCAGTGTTTATTACGGTATCTCCAGTATTTATGAACCCACGTTCTTTTAAAATATTTATCTGGTCTTCAATAATGTCATCCAGGCTTTCTTCTTCTGCATACAAAAATGCGCGAACGCCCCAGCTTAAACTTAACTGGTTAATGAGCGTTCTTTCCTTAGAAAAAATAAACAAAGGCGATTTGGGACGATAGCTGCTAAGCATAAACGCGGTATACCCACTTTGGGTCATACCAATCAAAGCCTCTGCATTTACATCCCTGGCAATCTTACAGGCATTGTAACAAATGGCGTCGCTTAAAAACGAAGGTGAATGGGGTTGGGGTTTAAGGTCTTCTTCGCGGTTGTAGCGATATTGTTTTTCTACTTCGATAATAATCTTGCGCATTGTTTCCACTACCAGGGTAGGGTGTTGACCAGACGCTGTTTCGCCGCTAAGCATCACCGCATCCGCACCTTCCAATACTGCATTTGCCACATCGGTTGTTTCACTCCGGTTAGGCTTTACGCGGTCTATCATACTCTCCATCATTTGCGTTGCCACAATAACCGGCTTGGCGCGATGGAGGCATTTGCGAATAATATCTTTTTGAATTAACGGAACCTTTTCAACCGGAAGTTCAACTCCCAGGTCGCCGCGTGCAATCATGATCGCATCACTTTCAATAATGATATCGCGAATATTGGCAATGGCTTCGGGCTTTTCTATTTTGGCTATGATCTTAGCTTTGCTTTTCTTCTCATCAAGCTTGCTGCGAAGAATGACAATGTCTTTTACATTTCGTACAAATGATAAAGCAACCCAATCTAGTTCCTGTTCTATAATAAACTGAAGGTCTTCCAGGTCTTTAGTAGTTAAAGCTGGCAATGAAATTTTGGTATCAGGCAGGTTAATTCCTTTTTTTGATGAAAGTATTCCACCTATAATAACTTCAACCTTTACATCGCCGTTCTTGGCAATATTCACCACTTTAACTTCCAGCTTACCATCATCTATCATAATGATGTTTCCAATTTTTACGTCACCTGCAAGGTTGGGGTACGATACATAGATCTTCTCTAAGTTGCCCACGCACTTTTCGTTGCTGAAGGTTAGAATATCACCTGGC
>JANPIA010000032.1:0-20076 GCA_031424735.1 Segetibacter sp. | reverse complement strand
ATGTGAACCGGATGCTGGAGCAAGGTACCGGTGCCGACAGGCAGTTAGCAGTTTACAAAGAAACCAACAGCCTTGTTAGCGTTATGGATTACATACACGACAGTTTTCTGAAGGTATAGCCGGGGGTTTGGTCAATCGTCATTGGTCAAAAGTCAATAGTGAATACTGGTTGATAGGGCTAATTCCTATTTTTCTATTCAACCAGCAAAATTTTCTTGAAGAATAAATTACCAAATCCCCACTACCAAATACCAATTAACCATTTCCAATTACCCAAGCCATTCCATCACCACCTGCATTAAGCAAATTTTTACGAGCCCTGCTGACTTAAGCGGGGCTTTTTGCGTACTTTTCTGCACTTACAAGCGTTTAAAAGAAGAATAGCCAAATTCTCTTACACAGGCAGCATTACCAGCAAAAAATATATCTCCACTGTGTAGTCATCTGAAAACATATGTAACACTTGACTGAATACGAAATTATCAGGGGATGTCTGAAAGAAGATGTTAAGTGCCAGCGGTTGCTTTTTGAGCAGTATGCCGGTAAAATGATGACGGTATGCCTTCGGTATGCCAACGACCAGATGGAAGCGGAAGACATGATGCAGGAAGCTTTCATGAAAGTGTTTAAATACCTGCACCAGTTTAAGTTTGAAGGCTCGTTTGAAGGGTGGATACGAAGGATAGTGGTGAACAATGCTTTAAAAAACCTGCAGAAAAAGAAGGTTAGGTTTACAGAAATAAGCAACACATCGGAAGAAGCGCCACAGTTAGAACCGTTCGCATATTCTAATATGGGTGAAGATGATCTGATGAAATTGATAAACCAATTACCGGAGGGTTACAGAATGGTTTTTAACCTGAATGTAATTGAGGGTTTTAGCCACGAAGAAATATCGGCAATGTTGAATATACAGGCAAGTACCAGCCGAAGCCAACTGGTTAAAGCGCGAAAAATGTTACAGCACCAAATTGCACAATTGCAAAAAATAGCGGTTTAAAATGACAGACAACGCATTCGACGATTTTTTTAAAAACAAACTGAGCGATCATTCATCGCCGGTACCGGCAGATATGTGGGATCGTATTCAGCAAAAGGGGGGTAATCGCAGGGGTGCATTTTGGTGGAAAAATTCCGCCTGGCTTTTTCTTTTCATCGCTGCATTTTCAGTCGGTGGAATATTGGTTTTAAATAAGAAAGATGATAGCACAAAATTAACTGCACCTGGTATTGTACTTAAGCATGAAAATAATGCTGGCAATCAAAAAAATACCGGCGTACAATCAAAATCAGTTATTGGCAAAACTTCAAAAATCGAACTCGATCGTCACAATACACCGGTTGTTCCAACAAACAGTACAGACAACGTTGCCATGACCAATCGTACAGGTGTTGTGAAAACCGATCCATCATCAAGTGATGAAGGCAGCCATTCAAACCAGTTCCGGAAAAAAACAACAGAAAAACTTTTTTCTTCCGGCAATAAAACAAAAACAACTTTCCACTCCAATGGGCAGCCAGCTAAAGCTGGAAATGATGATGCGATTGAAACAGCAATTATTGAAAACACGGCTGAGAACGATTATTCACTTTCAACATTCAATAAAAAACACGCCAGCATTTTGTTGGCGGTGGCAATGGAAGAAAAACCTTTTAGTAGTATGATGATTAACCATGAACTTTCTGAACACCTAAAAAGTTATCACCTCGCTTGTAGTGTTGATTGCCCGTCTGCCCGTGGTCCTCAAAAGAACGATTGGTATATCGAAGTATTTGCTTCACCGGATTATGCACGGAAAACAATTATAAAGGGCAGCAACGTATCCGACGACTTCCTTAAACGTAAAGACAGCACCGAAACTTTTAATGGTGCATTTACCGCTGGCATTCGCATCAGCAAAACCCTGGGTGAAAAGCTAATGATAAAATCGGGTGTACAATTTTCACAGATCAACGAAAAGTTTAGTTATAAAACCGAAAACGAGCGACGGTTAACAACGGTGATCACCATACGCACTATTATACGCTCACCGGGCGATACCGTTTTAATCCGCGACACATCTACCGTTGAGCAAATTGGTTATAGGGTAAAAACTACCTATAACCGTTACCGCAGCATCGATATCCCGGTAGTTATTGGTTACGAATGGGGGAATGAAAAACTTCGCGCAAGCGTTAATGCCGGAGTTATTTTAAATGTTCACTCGTGGCAGCGCGGCGAAATGCTCGATACCAGTTTAAGCACCGTATCGTTTAATAAAACAACAGGGGGACAGGTTTTCAAACAAAACATTGGACTGGGTGTGTATGCTGGTTTTAGTGTGTTTAAAAAAGTAGGCAGCAACATGGAAATTTTTGGCGAACCCTATATACGCTACAACATTTCAAACATGACCAACGATAAAAATCCGTTCACCCAAAAGTTTAATGTGGCCGGCTTAAATCTCGGTATACGTTATAAACTTTCTGCAATGGGGCAGCGCAGGTAAAACTATTGGGCTCTATTAACTATGAACGCAATGAAAAAACTTTTTTACATATCTCTTGCCAGCGTGCTAATGATATCCTGTGCAAAAGAAAATTCCGATGTGTTCGTACCCTATGCAAACAATCCATTAAACGATACTGTGTGGACGGCGGAGCCGCTTGCAACTGCGTCGGTAAACCAGTTGGGCGAATTGTTTTCGGTAGCACCAAAATTAGATTCGTTTGAAGTGGTGCCGGGTGCTACTATCAAATCCACCCACGATCTCGAAGTTACTTTTCCGCCGGCATCGTGCAACGCACCTAACGGCACACCGGTAACCGGACGGGTAAAAGTGGAAATAATTTATTTACGTACAAAAGGCGATATGATACGGGCTGCCCGTCCAACTACCAGTTTCAATCGTTTACTCGAATCGGGCGGTGCGGTATATATAAAAGTAACCAAGGATGGACAGGAGGTGGTACCCGCTCCCAACAAAACAATCATTATAAAACTTCGCGATGCCAATCCTAACAGCCTGATGAAAGTATTTTATGGAGAGCAAAGTTCAACCTCTACACCTGGGAATAATTTCGGATTTACATGGGTGCCAGCACCCGATAGCGCCAGGGTGGTTCCGTTTCAAAGGCAGGATACTTCGGGTTCCATAATTCGGGGGTACGACCTGTTTTCTAAAAGATTTCGCTGGGTAAACTGCGATTACTTTATAGATAGCACTCTACCAAAAACACGCATCAATACGTTGTTACCGGTAAACTTTACCAACAGCAACAGCAGTGTATATGCCGTATTTAAAGAGCAAAAAATTGTTGTTCGATTAAACTCCGAAGTTTCAAGCCGCACTTTTTTTACTATCAATATGCCGCTCAATAAAAACATAACACTGATCGCACTTTCCAAAATAGGCGACGATCTTTTTCTTGCCAGTAAAGATTTCCTCGTTGTACCAAACCTTACCACACAACTATCTCCCGAAAGAAAAACAAAGCAACAGATCACCCAATTTCTCGACGCGCTTTAAATTCATAATCATTTACATTTAGTTGTGCAGCACTATTGCTACCACTGCTAGTATTCAAAAGAGGCCGCAACAAATTTGGATGCCAACAAAACAACCATTGCAACAATCGGCGTATATATTTGTATCCTCAACAAATGAATGTATTGTTCAAAAAAATTCTGAAATACATTGCAGCATTATCGCCGGTTCCCCTCACGCAAAATGAGCGGTACGACCGCCTCACAGGAGAAATACTTCAAAGGCTTTGTGGTAACAATTCGGTTTGTGTTGATGTAGGCGCACACGATGGAAAGGTGCTTGCGCTAATTATAAAAAACTGCCCCGGTGCTATGCATTATGCATTTGAGCCACTTCCTGCATTTTATCATTTACTAAAACGAAAATTCGGTAGCGCCTGCCATATTTACAAAGTCGCATTAAGTAATCAAACAGGCATAATATCATTTGTTCACTTCATTACAAACCCGGCTTATAGTGGGTTGCGCAAAAGACCTGAAATCAATCATGAGAGTGAAACGATTGAAGTTCGTACAGATTTACTGGATAATGTTTTGCCGCCCAATCAACCGGTTGCGCTTATTAAAATTGATGTAGAAGGAGCCGAATACCTGGTAATACAGGGCGCGGCACAAACCATCCGCAGGTGGAAACCACATGTGCTTTTCGAGTTTGGAAAAGGCGGTTCCGAGGTCTACAACATCACCCCGCGTTTAATGTTTGATCTCTTAAAACATTTGGGTCTTCAAATAAACCTTCTTTATAAATTCATATTAAAGGAACCGGCTTTAACAGTTGAACAATTTGAGGCTGAATACCACAAAGGGAAAGAATACTTTTTTGTTGCCTACCCCTGTGCATAAATACCTGGTAGGATCGCCCATGAACCACGCGTTAAAAGCTAAACCTGCAAAGCCTTTTTTAAAAAAATAGTAAGTTTGCCGTTCTATGCATTTGAATGAAAACCGAAAAGTAAAAATCGCTATTCTCGACCTTTACGAAGGAGTGGAAAACCAGGGCATGCGTTGTGTGCGGGAGATCATAAATCAATGGGGAGAGTACAACCAGCTTGATGTAATATGCGACGAGTTTGAAGTGCGCCTGAACAAACAAGTGCCAGGTAACAACTACGATATTTATATTTCTACCGGTGGACCTGGCTCGCCGCTCGAGAGCAAAAACAGCGAATGGGAAAATCTTTATTTCCAATGGCTGGAAGAATTAGATAAATGGAACAATAGCCAACATAACTTTCCAAAAAAACATGCTTTTTTTATTTGCCACAGTTTTCAGTTAGCCTGCAGGTATTATAATGTGGGCGCCGTTTGTAAGCGCAAGTCTACTTCATTTGGCGTGTTTCCAATACACACTATCAATGGCAGCATTACAGAAACGGTATTCAATGGTTTGAAAGATCCTTTTTATGCAGTTGATAGCAGGGATTACCAGGTGATAACGCCCAATTTTGACCGGCTTGAACAGATGGGAGCAACCGTACTCGCCATTGAAAAAGAAAGAAGACATGTACCGCTTGAGCGGGCTATGATGGCAGTTCGTTTCAACGATTATTTTATTGGTACCCAGTTTCACCCGGAGGCAGATGCCACTGGTATGAGTATGTATTTACAAAGGGAGGATAAAAAGAAGACGGTGATTGAAAACCATGGTGAAGAAAAGTGGGCAAGTATGATTGAACATTTAAACGATCCTGATAAAATACTTTATACACACGATGTTGTGCTTCCCAACTTTTTAAACCTGGCGGTTGATGAATTGGCCATTGCTTAGGTTGATGAATTGCATGGCCCGATTATAGAATGTTTGCTTATTTTTAAAACAAGCATCAAAATCATCTGCCATGATCCCTTCCATAAGAAGCACGTATAACTCTGTTGATTTTTCACCTGAAAAGTACCAGGATTATTTAGCCGACCTCAATTCCCTGCACCCGGGTGCAATTGAATTTAGGGTGGCGGAAACCCCTGTTTTTTGTGATAAAAAATTTAAAGAACAAATACTTTCAGCCTGCGAAAGCATCGTGGATGTGATCGTGTCTCCAGGCTTCCAAAAACTAACTGACCGTGCAGTACCAGCTAATGTTGCGGTACCCAACCAAGATGCCAATACACATTTTATTGCTTTCGACTTTGGTGTTTGCGAAAATGAGGCAGGTGAGTTGGAACCGCAACTAATAGAAATGCAGGGCTTCCCTACCCTGTTTGCCTACCAGGTGTACCATACAGAAATTACAGAGAAACATTTTAATATTCCATCCAACTTTAGCAGCTATTTAAGTGGGTTTGAAAAAGAAACCTATGTTCAGCTTTTGAAAGAAATAATTACAGATGGCCATCCAAAGGAGAATGTAATACTCTTAGAGATATTTCCACATAAACAAAAAACCCGGATCGACTTTTATTGTACCCAGGATTATATTGGTATAAAGCCGGTTTGCCTTACCGAATTAATTAAAGAAGGCAACAAACTTTATTATATAAATGATGGTATAAAAACGGAAGTAAAACGAATTTATAACCGCATTATTTTCGACGACCTTCAACAACAATCGCCGGAAGTTCAGGAAAAGGGAAAGCTTTTACTGGAAGAACTTGATGTGGAATGGGTTCCACACCCCAACTGGTTTTACCGTATTAGTAAATACACCATGCCTTTTATAAAGCATCCTTATGTACCCGAAACCATGTTTTTAAATGAGATTGAACCATTACCAACCGACCTGGAAAACTATGTGCTGAAACCTTTGTTTTCGTTTGCCGGGCAGGGTGTGGTGATTGATGTTACAAAAGACGACATTGAAAAAGTAAGAGACCCGGAAAACTGGATACTTCAACGCAAAGTAAAATATGCGGAGGTTATACAAACACCCGACGTTCCGGCAAAGGTGGAGATCAGGATTTTTTATTTTTGGAAAGAAGGTGAAGAGCGACCAGTTGCCACAAACAACCTTGCACGGCTGAGCAAGGGCAAAATGATTGGTGTTCGTTACAATGCTGATAAAGAATGGGTAGGTGGTAGTCTTGTTTTTTTTGAAAAATAATGAATGGCATATACGTTTTCAAACCGGCCGAAGAGTTAATCTTTTTACCTTTATTTTATGGAAGTTCGTGAGCCCGTACCCGCCTACAACAAAAAATTTTATACCATACAGGAGTACCTGGAAATGGAAAAAGTGGATGTTATAAAACATGAATATTACAAGGGAGAAATTTTCGCGATGTCGGGTGCGAGTCCAAGGCACAATATTATATCCGTAAACATTCTTACATCGTTAGCAAACGTATTAAAAGGTAAAACCTGCCGCCCTTACGGCAGTGATATGCGGATTAATATACCTGAGAACTCCTTGTTCACTTACCCGGATATTTCTATAATTTGTGGCGATGTAATCTCTTCAAATGAAGATGGCGAAACTGCTACGCAACCAACCATTATTATAGAAATATTATCCCCCTCAACCCGAAATTATGACCGTGGGGAAAAGTTTATGTTGTACCGTGCTATTCCCACTTTGAAAGAATATTTATTAATTGATTCGGAGTCTGTTCATGCCGAACACTTCGCTATTAATAAAGATGGACTTTGGCAGTTGAAAGAATATAGCGAGGTGTCACAAAAAATATCGTTTGAAACGCTTGGAGTGGATTTGCTTCTGCAAGATATTTATGAGGGAAGTAAACTTTAAAGAATTCTCACTACTGGTTTTTTATGGCTGATCAATCGTTAGTAAACATACCAACACAAATGTTTCGTACAAGGTTCTTCAATCCATCAAAGGTTTTAGGTTTAACCAGATATTGGTTTGCACCATTCTGCAGGCAAAAATCTATATCATCTTTGTAATTGGAAGTAGTTAAGATAACCACCGGCACCTCCGAAAGTTTCTTTCTTCGCCTGATCTCTCGCAAACATTGTTTTCCATCTTTCCGCGGCATATTAATGTCTAAAATAATTACATCAGGTTCCTTTTCTTCGTCCAGTAACGAAATCAACTGGTTGCCATCTTCTGCTACACTTAAACTGATATCGGGGCACACTTCTTTCACACCCTCCTTAAAAAGTTCGATGTCGTCTGGGTCGTCATCCGCAATCAATACATGTTTTATTTTTTCTAACATGGATATCGTAGTTATCAACATTAAGATATGATATATTGGATATTTTTCTAAAATAAAATAGCAACTATTTTATGTTATTTGTTGGGATTAATTGTAGCCGATCTGGAAAATCTACAAAGCACTTTTGATTTTATCTCGGTGCATTTGGTTTTGAAAATAATTGACAGCCTCTGGGCATTTTCACTTTGAAAAACCATGACATCCCTTTTAAGTTTAAAGCAAAAAAAATGCACCGAACTTTTAAGTCCGATGCATTGCCACCTTGTATTCATCACTAATTTGGCATTGTAAGCGCCATACCACATTTTGAACATTTACCCGGCGTTTTGGCAGCAACATCCGAGTGCATAGGACAAGTATATAATTTTACGGTTTCCATTTTCATTTGTTCTTTTTTAGAAAGCGACAGGTTGCTGTTGCAAACCGGGCATTTACCCAATTTTTTGGAAACAACTTCAGAATGCATTGGACAGGTATATAACCGTACCGCATCTTTTTTCATCTGCTCTTTTGTGGATAAGGCTAAATCCATGTCGCATTTTGAGCATTTGCCCGGCTTATTGCTTTTAACCTCGGAATGCATTGGGCAACTGTAGTTACTTTGAATTGTTAACGTCGATTTTGTTTTTATGTATTTGCCTTTATCTTTTTGCGCATGAGTTGTAAATGTTGCAAAAGATGCAATCAGGAATATTATTATCGTTTTCATTTTATTCTTTGTTTGTGATGAAAAACAAAACTAACACAAGCCTCATCCGGAAAGTATGACGGGAAGGAAGGTGGAAACTGATTGAAATCAGGTATAAGTTTATTTGAGCTTCAGCAACCTGGCATTAAGGCTACAACAACAGTATTTTGGGTTCGCAAAATAAATGAGTCAGGTCTGATCTGCCAGGATAGAAGTACAGGCATTACATTAAACTGTATCAACTGATTTCCGTTTTGTTTTACCTACCTGTTTAAAATGGCTCGGGGTAAGCCCGGTGACTTTTTTAAATTGATTGGAAAGGTGCGCTACGCTGCTGTATCCTAACTGGAAAGCAATTTCGCTAAGGCTCAGTTGCTCGTAGGTTATCAGTTCTTTCACCTTTTCAACTTTTTGATTGATGATGTATTTTTCAATGGTGATCCCTTCCACTTCGGAAAAAAGGTTGCTGAGGTAGGAATAATCTTTTTGAAGTGATTTGGAAATCACCTCCGAATAATTATATAACGTATTCTCGTTACTATAATGCACTTCGCGGATGATGATGTTTTTTATTTTTTCTATGAGTTGCGTCCTGTTGTTATCCAATAATTCAAAGCCTATCTTTTCAAGATTGGTGCGCAATTGTTCAACTATTTCCCTGGAAAGATTTGATGGTGTTTCCACTTCGCCTAATGTAACCTGGCAGGTTTCAATATTCAGGTTGTCCAACTCCCGTTGCACCGCCATGATGCAACGGTTGCAAACCATGTTTTTTATGTAAAGATGCATTGGGTAAAATTAGGGTTTCATCACCCAAAAGACGAAATGCGTTGGGGCTTTAGAACAACTGCACGAATTGCAAGAGATAGCAGAAATTTACTAAATGAACGTTTGCCTACAATAATTTTTTCAGCAGTTTTTCAACCTCAGCCTTTTCAGGGTTTATGGCTGCTATCACACCTTCCTTATCAATTAAAAAAGTAGACGGGATATAGTAGAGGTTCCAAACACGGGTAAGTTCGTTGCCGTTGGCTGCCCTGGTATCTATTACGTGTATCCATTTCATTTTATCTTCCTTTACTGCCCTGCTCCACGACGATTTGCTGGCATCCAATGACACTCCAAAGATCTCAAAACCACTGTCCTTATTTTTTTCATACACCCCAACCATTTTACGGTTACTTATGCGGCAGGGACCGCACCACGATGCCCAAAAATCGAGCAGCACCACCTTGCCTTTCAACGAGGATAGTTTGGTAATATTACCCGAAGCATCGGGCAGCGAAATATCGGGAGCTTTTGTACCAAGGGCTGGCTGCGCATTAGTGCCGGCAGCAAACATCAAAACAGCGAAAGCAACAAAAATTTTCTTCATAGTGAAAAAATGATGAGATTATCGTACGCAATATAGAGGTTGTTTATTGTGCCCGATCGCTAAAACGGTATTCTGTTTCGTTAAAAAAAGTAAGAATTTAACTAACCTGCTTCGATGGTATCAATTGAAAAATAAGCGCTCCTTAGTTTACAAAGGTCCATACAATGCCTAACCTGAACCAAAACGCAGGGTTTGGATAGTGCACAGCAGAAAAATTACTCTTAGTAAAACCGATACCGTTGTTGTTGCGAAGACTGTTCAAATTTTCAGCCCTCACAAAGGCTTTAAAGCTTTTTATACGGAAGTTGAAGAACGCGTTGATATCGGGCCGGTTGCTGATGGTTGCAGTATCCTGGAAAAAAAACTGACCAACAAACGGCGAATAATTATCCGCTTTGTACGGGCTGTGATACCGAAATTCCAAACCATAAGAAAGCACCAGGTTTTTGAATGGAGTTGTTTCGTGTGCAATGCGGCTGTTGGTAAAAAACAACGGTACGTTCACCGGCGGGTTGCCTGATGTTTGCTGTAAATGCAGTGCCGTATAAATGTTCCATTTTTTTGAAATCCTGAACTTTTTTTCGGCAGATAAATGAAGCAGGTTAAATAACCGGGAATACTGTGTAGCTGTAAAAAAATTATTGAAGTAAGTATAATTGTTTACCAAAAAATATTCGCCTGCAAGAGTAAAATTTCTTACGTCATTTTCAAGTTGACCATAAATACGCGTTGTATTTTCTTTACTTAGAGTTGTTTGGGTTAACACAGGATAATTGCTTTCGAAACGAAATACATACGAGGGGGTCCGGTTAACGTTTTGAAAGCCCGCCTGCAAAAAACCAAGCTTCTTGCTCAACAATCTTTTCAGTGAGATTTCAGCAGAATAATCACCGGTATTCAGGCCGTTCAGGTAGAGTTGTCCCTTGGCTTCCAAATCCCATTTTTGGTTTCGCGTACGGTTACGGTATTCGCTCAGTACCGAAATATTATAATAGTTGTACACCACGTTTCCAAAGCTGCCCTGCAAATTTTGCAACGCTGCACCTACTTTAAAAAATTGGTTCAGATTCTTTTTTTCGGGGAAGGATATAATGCTGAATTCGTTGGTAATGTCCCGCCACTCATCGCGATAAAATGGCGCATTGATGATTCGAAAATTAAAAAAATTGAAGTAGTTGCTGTCCTTATTTACGTCCGTGGAATTGTCGTGAAATTCAAAGCGATGCTTTGTAAAATGAAGGGAATGCTGAAACCGTATGCGCGGGTAAAAAAGCCGGATGGTTGTACTATCGTTCAAAATGATGGAATCTTTTTGTCCTACATCGTATTGATGGCGGTAGAGAAAACTGGTCTCATTATATAAATTACCCGTGTTGATGTTTGTGCTAAACGGGTTGCGGATAGGTCGTGCAGAACCGCCAATGCGGGTAGCCAGTTCAAACCGGTCGTTCAAACCGTTTTTATTTAAATCGTTGTCATTTTGTATGCCGCCGTTTTCTGAGGCGCGTAGTTTATTAAAGGTAAAGATGGCGTAAGCAGTATATCGTTTGTTCTTACTCTGATAAACCCCGTTTAAGCGAATGTTATTGTGACTGCTGTTTTGATTTTGCAGGTTGCCCGGCGAATTAATTAAACGATATTGAAATGCCAGGTTGAAGTCGGGATTTACATTTTGGGTATGTATGATATTGATCATTTGTTCAAGCTTGCTGCCGAGCATATAACCCATTTCTGTGAAGGGTCGGGTGGTTTGATAAAAGCGTGTATCCTCTGGTTTGAAGCGATAGATATCGTAAGCATGAAAACCAGGATCGAAGCCGGCCTTAAGTAAAGGTTTAAAAATGATGGATCGTGCCGCGGCGCCAAAATTACCCAGCATAATATATTGTTGCGGCACAGGGAAACGGTCGTAGAAATTACTTACGGAGGAGTCGATAAAACGAACCCTTGTTGAATCGAAGTAACGGTAGAAAATGGTGATAGAGTCGTTGGTATTATCCCGGCGTTTAAGCGAGTCGTTTCCGCGGTTATTATTTGGTATTACCCGCCCCTGGCTGTCGTACTGCACCTGGTTAGCCTGCTGTTGTCTTAGCAATCCTCCTTTCTGCGTTTGTTCCTGGCAAAATAAGGAAGCATGGCAGGCCACCAGCAACGTACAAATAAAAAACCGCAGGTAAAATTTCCTCTTCATTTAATAATCTTTCTGGCTATCAGGCTGGTTGCAAAGTAAAGCTAATGATGCCTAAAGAAAACGATAAAAGGATTTTTGGAGAGTATTAGGTATTGGGTAATTGTTAAGTGGTAACTGGTAATTGTAACCTAAACATGGTAGTAGAAGTTTCATCTTCAATATTAGGTATTGAATCATACGATGGACTACTCACCATTGACGACTCACCACTCACCATTCTACAATTCCATTATCAACTGCGTAAAAATGGTGGTGAGTTTTGGTTCGGCGGCTTTTGCGGCTTCAAGCACTTCTTCATGGGTAATCACATTTTCCTCATCGCGAATGCCGAGGTCTGTAATTACGCTTACGGCAAACACTTTCATACCGGCATGGCGAGCTACAATGTTTTCCTGAACAGTACTCATACCTACCGCATCGCCACCCATTATGTGTATCAGGTTATACTCAGCCCTTGTTTCAAAGGTTGGGCCGGTAACGCTTATATAAACACCGGTGTGAACAGGTATCTCAAAACGTTCCGCAATGGTTTTGGCTTTAGCAATTAAGTTGGTGCAGTAAGGCTCACTCATATCCGGAAACCTGGGGCCGAGTTCATCAATATTTTTACCCATTAGTGGGTTGCCGGTAAAGAAACTGATGTGGTCCTTAATGATCATCAGGTCGCCTACTTTAAATGCATGATTAGTACCACCTGCAGCATTCGATAACAACAGGGTTTCTACACCCAGCATCTTCATTACGCGTATAGGAAAAGAAACTTGCTGCGATGTATAACCTTCGTAATAATGAAACCTACCCGCCATGGCAACTACCTTCTTTCCACCCAACTCCCCAAACAACATTTTACCACTATGCCCCTCTACTGTGCTTACCGGAAAGTGGGGAATATCTCCTTTAGAAATTTCCTTTTCAATTTTTAGTTCATTCACAAAATTGCCAAGCCCGCTACCCAGTACAATCCCCACCTCAACAGGCGACGGATACTGTTGCTGTATATAGGAAGTTGTCTCTTTTAACTGCTCGATTACTGACATGGTTTTTTTATTAAAGGTGACAAATATAGTAGTTGAGTTTCAATTCGAATGTTTTAATAGAAGCCGGTTGCAAACCGCGGTCTATACCACAAATAACTGCATTGAACCTACTACAAATTATGTATTGATAATGACTAAGATTTAAGAAATCTTTGGATACATTCTAAATACACTCCACGCTATCCATCCAACTAAAAAATTATGAAAACAATATTTACATTTTTCCTTGTCTTTACTACCGTGCATTTGTTTGCACAGGTAGCCGAGGTGGAACCAAACAACACATTTGAGTTTGCCGATTTTATAGGCAAAGGAACTGTAAAAACTGGCAGTGTAAACAACCTTACAAGCAGTGGCGTAGTTATAGATCAGTATGATTATTTTATGGCCATACTGCCAACCGACGGAACGCTTAAAATTTTTGTGAATGCTACCAATACACACAATGTAAACGGGTATTTGTATTTCAGGGGTTACGACAGGCGCAAAGCCGGCGGACAAGTGTTTGAAAAATACATTGCCAACAACGGAAATATAGCGCCCAATGCAGGCGTATCGGATGTTATTACGCTGAATGGCCGTGCTGCCGATACGTTTTATTTCAGAATGGAAACATCCGGCGTTTTTAGTTATAGTTTGAGCTACAATGTTACAGACCTAAGTGACAACGATATTGAACCCAACGGAACTTTTGAGCAGGCAATACCCATAAACCAAATGGAAGAAAAAAGAGGTCATATAAGCTATGCACAAAATGGCACCTCCGATCAATTGGACTATTATAAAACAAATCTTCAAAAAGATGGAACGTTAAAAATATTTGTTGCGGCCACTAATAACAGCGCCGCTAACAACTATCTGTATTTCAGGGGTTACGACAGGCGAAAAGGAAGCGGCCAGGTTTTTGAAAATTACATTTCTAACAACGGTAACATATTACCAGGTGCAACTGTTTACGACACGCTGTATGTTTTTGGAAGGGCATCCGACTCTTTCTTTTTTCGTGTAGAAGCATCCGGTGCTTTCAGTTACCAACTAAAATATGATGTGCTGGATACGAGTGAAAATGATGCAGAACCCAACGACGTTTTTGAAACCGCCATTGCAATGAATTCAACCGAAGAAAAGAAGGGACACATTAGCTACATAAAAAATGGAACAACCGACCAGCACGATTATTACCGAACCGTTTTGCCTGTTGATGGAACACTGAAAATTTATGTAGAAGGAACCAATAGTAGTGGTGGTAATGGCTACCTGTATTTTCGCGGATACGATAAAAGAAAAGGAAACGGACAAGTTTTTGAAACCTATATATCGGGTAATGGCAATGTGCCGCACGGTGCTACCATTACAGATTCTGTAATTGTTTATGGAGTGCTTGCAGATACCTTTTATTTCCGCATGGAAGCAAATGGGGCTTTCAAATATAAAGTGCGCTACACCGTTGTTCAAAACAGCGATTTGGATGCGGAAACTAACAACACTTTTGACCAGGCCATTCACTTTAACCAGGGCGTTACAAAAATTGGGCAGGTAGGCTATACATCTGGTGGCATCAGGGACGATTATGATTATTATAAAACCAGCCTGCCTAAAGATGGAACATTGAAAATTTTTGTTAAGGGTACCAATAACAGTGGCAGCAATGGCTACCTCTACTTCCGGGGGTACGATAACAGGAAGGGCAATGGCCAGGTTTTTGAAAAATACATTGCCAACAATGGTAACATAACGCCAGGAGCCACTGTATTCGATACCATTACAGTTCATGGCAGGTCTGTGGATTCATTTTATTTCAGGATGGAATCTGTTGGAGCCTTCAGCTATAATTTAAGCTATACCATTGTTGATACCAGTGAAAATGATGCTGAACCCAACAACACTTTTGAAGAAGCTATATTTCTGGATCAAAAGGAAATAAAGAAAGGCCATATTGGTTACGTTAAAATTGGAGCGCCGGATCAATACGATTATTATAAAACCTTCTTACAAAAAGATGGCACATTAAAAATATTTGTGAAGGCTACTAATAATGGTGGCTCAAACGGATATGTTTATTTCAGGGGCTACGACCGTCGAAAAGGCAGTGGACAGGTATTTGAAAAATACATTGTCAACAACGGAAATATCACACCCGGAACTACAGTGTACGATACCATTACGGTTCATGCCAGGGCAATCGACTCATTTTATTTCAGGGTGGAACAGAACGGACCGTTTAGTTATAATTTAAGTTACGATGTAATTGATACAAGCGAAAATGATGCAGAGCCAAATGGCACTTTTGAAGAAGCTTTGGTTATTGGGCAACTCGAAGAAAAGAATGGACATATCGGCTACATAAAAAATGGCACATCAGATCAATACGATTACTACCGGGCTATTTTACCAAAAGACGGCACGCTGAGAATTTATGTAAAATGCACCAATACCAGTGGTGGCAACGGCTACTCCTACTTCCGCGGTTTCGACCGGCGTAAAGGCAATGGTCAGATATTTGAACGTTATCTTTCCAACGATGGTAACATCCCCCATGGTAAAACAATCTTCGACACCATCAATGTTTTCAGCAGGGCGGCAGACACATTTTATTTCCGGTTGGACGGACCAGCGGCGTTTACCTATAACCTGAAATACGAAGTGTTGGATACCAGTGAAAATGATGTGGAGCCAAACGGAACATTTGCTGAGGCTTTAGGCATCAATCCTCTGGAAGAAAAGAAAGGTCATATTGGTTATGTTCAAGGCGGTACAGATGATCAATTAGATCATTACCGGGCAATTTTGCCAAAAGACGGCACACTGAAAATTTTTGTGAGTGCTACCAACAGAAGCGGTGCAAATGGCTATGTATATTTTCGGGGTTACGACAGGCGAAGAGGAAATGGACAGGTTTTTGAAAAGTATCTCACCAACGATGGAAACATACCAAACGGCAAAACCATTTTTGATACCATCCCCGTTAGCTGCCGGGCTGCCGACACCTTTTATTTCAGGATTGAATCCGTTGGCGCATTTACCTATACCCTAAAGTACGATATGACTGATACTTCCGTAAATGATGCGGAACCAAACAATAGTTTTGAAACCGGTACAAACATAGCATTGGGTGTTACAGGCAGAGGTCATATTGGGTATGTAAACAATGGTGTGTCGGACAGTGATGACTATTTTAAAACTAACCTGCCCGCCAAAGGAACTATGAAACTGATAGTTCAGGTTAAAAACACAAGCGGAGGCAATGGTTACGTGTACCTGTATTTGTACGACAAACGCAAAAACAATGGAAATTTTTTGCAGCGATATATCGCTAACAACGGCAACATAGTTCCCGGTAGTACAGTTAACGATACCATTATCGTAAATTGTTTAGATACCGATTCGTTGTACTTAAGGTGGACATCCAACGGATGCTTTAGTTACTCCTTTAAAGTGGAACACACCAGCAGGCAACCCAAAGCTAACATGACCTACGAACGCCTGGGCAGCCAGGTAGGTTTCCGTCCGCAGTTTGCAAATGCAACCAGCTTCCTCTGGAGCTTTGGCGATAACACATCAAGCACGCTTCAATACCCAATGAAAACCTATAATCCAGGTTCATGGACGGCACGACTTATTGTGACCAATTCGGTATGTAACTACAAAGACACTGCTACCCAAGCCTTCGAAATAAAAGGTGTGGAATATTACACGCCCAAAAAATCGGGTGCCGGAGGCGATGCCATTATGCAAATATTTGGTGGCGGGTTAGATACAACTACCAAAGTAAAACTTGTAAAAGGAGGGCTTGTTATAGTGCCCGCTGAAAAGTACACCAACACCCTCAAAAACAACCTTACTGCTGTGTTCGATCTGCACTTTGCACAAAGTGGCAGTTACGATGTGGTGATTGAAATTCCGGGTGAAGCACCTATCACTTACACCAACGGATTTACGATAGATAATTTTGTTTACCCGTACACAACGGCGGAGGTACAGGGGCCGTCCCGCTGGCGCATAAACCAGGATACACGCTTCAGCCTCGTGGTAAACAATAAGGGCAATGTAATTGCCAACCATGTTGTGGTAGCCTTTGTTTGGCCAAAAGATGTATCTGTAAAATTTGAACCTAAGTTTATTGTTCCACCTGCAACGGGCATCGACTCCGTTTTTGTTGATGGAGCTTGGTTTACCCTGCCCCGGGCTGACTACAAGTTTATTTACGATAGCCTGCAAACCGCTGTTGAAATTGATACGTTTGCTTCCGTACCGTACAGGGGATATATGCGTTACCTGTTAATACCTGCAGTACCGGCTAATTCAACTATTGAACTGCCTTTCATTGCTAAAACAGCCGTTGCAGGCAGCATACGCTTTAAAGCATTTACCTATCGCCCTAACCAGCGTGGCTCCTGCCCTCCCGGCAACTGGACCGATAACAACGAGGACCTTACTGCAGAATTGATTGATGGGGCAGACATGATCGTTGACAAAACCAATATTCCTCTACTGAAAGCCTTTACCAAAACTGCCAAGATCGGGCAAAAACATGCAGGCTCTGCATCATCCTACATAGGCAAACATTTTTGGGCTTGGTACGATGGGTATGAGGTAGATGAAAATGCAGCAATGGCCGATTGGTTACAGGAAACTGAGGCCAACAACGCTTTTGCCTTACAAACAGCAACCGACGAATTGGGTAATTTAATGCTGGATAAAGGCGTCGCTAAATTAAACGGCACCTATCAGAAACAGGTTGACTTCATTAATAAACGATTAGCCAGTAACCCTAACCTATCTGCGGAGCTCACCGGCAAATACATAGACAAACTGAATGCACTTACCGGGGCCAACCAGCGATTAAATGGCTTGAAAGATTTGTATAAGAACACCAAAGATTTGGGCGCCTTAAGCGAAAAAATATTAAAGATTCAAAAGTCGTTAGACGACTGTCCTGAACTGCAAAAACAGTTAGAAGACCTGTTGAAAGAAGCCGACAAGGAACTGAACCAGCGCGATGTAAAAGACAAACCTACCGACCCGGTAACTTCCATGGATCCGAATGAAATAACCGGCCCTACCGGGCATGGCGTTAACCGGTATCTCAATAAGCTGGATAAGCATTTCTTCCAGGTAAGTTTTGAAAACCTGGAATCTGCCGGTGCTGCTGCCCAAATTGTAAAAGTGCGGGACACGCTGGATAAGAACAAGTACGATCTTAGTTCGTTCGAGTTTGGCGGTATTAGTATTGGTAAGAAACATTTCAGGCTGCCAAAAGGCAGAACGCAGTTTGTAATAAACCGAAGCCTGGCGCCAACATTAGCCATGAATGTTAGAATTAATGGAAGTATCGATACGTCTACCGGCATTATTGAATGGCAGATGACGGCAATCAACCCCGGCACCAATGACATCCCTGTGTTTGATGGCTTCCTTCCTCCCAACACAAGTAAACCAGATGGTGAAGGCACGGTAAGTTTTGGTGTAAACCCGAAAAGCACTTTACCTGATGGTACAATCTTTACCAACAGGGCATCCATTATATTCGATCAAAATGAGCCCATCCTTACCAACACCTGGCAAAATATACTGGACATTACACCACCCACCAGCGGGTTAACAGCCACCCAACAGGATAGTGTTATCCGGGTAAGGTTTACCGGCAACGATGCGGTATCAGGTGTAGGCTATTACAACCTGCATGTCAGGGTAAACCTTGGACCTTGGCGGAATTTTTCAGGAACGAGCGATGATACAACGTTGCTGATTGGCAGATACGACAGCTCTTACAGCTTTTATGTAACTGCCGATGATAAAGTAGGCAATGCTGAAAATAAAGCAGCCGTTGCAGAAGCTACGATTGTACTCACCAACCCACTTGCTATTACATTGGGCAATATAACAGCCACAAACGCAGGCAAGCGCAACCGTATAGATTGGTTCACTTTGCAGGAAGATGCAGGCGATTATTTTGTTATTGAGAGAAGCACCGATAGCCGGAACTTTATAGCCATGCAAACTGTTTCAGCACGAGGCACTGCAGGCAGTTACACTATTTATGACGACAACCCTTCAAAAGGCAAAACCTTTTACCGGCTGAAAACCTATAACCAGTCACGCGATTACAAACTAAGCAAAGTAGTAAGCGCCTACTTTGCTATGCCGGGAGAATTTATGTTGGATGCTTTCCCTAACCCGGTAAACGACCGGCTGACAATAGACATTTACGGCAAAGTAGAGGGCAAGGCTATCTTACAGGTGATCACCCCTGCTGGCACTGTTCTAAAAACGGTTAACGTAGTTAACAACCAAACGGTACTCGATCTTATATTATTACCGCGAGGGGTTTACCTGGTTCGGTACAACGACGACCAGCGGTCTCAAATAATGAAGGTCATTAAGAATTAAAAAATTAAACGAACGTAAAAAGGGTTGTGCAATGGTATTTGCACAGCCCTTTTTTGTTAGGTTAATGGTGTTTTATTCCTTAAACCAATAGATTTCAGGTTGTATTGACTGTCCGCTTTTTCTGCCACCATCCCCCTAACTTTGCGCAACTTTTTTGAAAGTAATTTGTTTTGAGATGCAGCTTTAAATTCTTCGAAATAAACCATGGGTGGAAGCAACAGCAAAACGAGCTTGAACGCCTGTACTAAAAGAGGATTTATTTCATAGCAATCAAAACTTAAAACTTACCACCTACAACATACAACGTACAACCTAATGAACATTTTTGAACAACAGGCACACGAATTTATTGAAAGACATATCGGTCCGAACGATGCAGAGATAACGGCAATGCTTGCTACCATCGGTGTAAACTCAGTGGAAGAATTGATAGACAAAACTATTCCTGCAAGTATCCGAAGCAATGAGTTGGCCGGCGTTGCGGGACCAATGAGCGAATACGCCTACTTAAATGAGTTGCGTCAAATAGCCTCTAAAAACAAAGTTTGCAAAAGCTATATCGGGCAGGGTTATTACGATACGATCACTCCATCGGTTATTTTGCGCAACCTGTTTGAAAACCCGGGATGGTACACACAATACACTCCATACCAGGCAGAAATAGCCCAGGGAAGATTAGAGAGCCTGCTAAACTTTCAAACCATGGTGAGCGATCTTACCGGGCTGCCTATCGCCTACGCATCGTTGCTTGAT
>JANPIA010000031.1:0-4384 GCA_031424735.1 Segetibacter sp. | reverse complement strand
GCCGCATCCGCAGGCAGGATCTAAAAAGCGGAGACGGCTTATTTTGTCGTGAAAGTTTTTGAGCTTTTGTTTGCTGTCTTTTACGCTGTTGTATTCGGTGTACAGTTCGTCGAGGAACAGGGGCTTGATGAGCTTGAGGATGTTCTTTTCGCTGGTATAATGTGCGCCCAGGTTCCTTCGTGCCATTGCATCCATCACGCTTTGAAACAGGGAGCCGAAGATGGCGGGAGAGATTTTGCCCCAGTCGAGCAGGCAGCAATCCATGAGTGTCTTTCGCATCTGGCTATCGAAAGCAGCGGTGGGCAAATGTTCTTCAAACAATTTACCATTTACATAGGGGAAGGCATTGAGGCTTTCGTTGATGTTGCGAAGGCGTTTTTCTTTGGGTGTGTTAAGTACTTCGTAAAGATGGGCAAGTTGAGCGGCAAGATCGCTTCCATCTTCATTTGTTGAGAGATCGAGATAATCGTAAAAGATGCCTTTTTCAAAAATGTTGGTATCGTCGGCAAACAATAAGAACACGAGGCGAACGAGGTATAGCTCGAGGGCATGCCCTTCGTAACCGATGTCTTTAAGTTTGTCGTGCAGGCGTCCCATGAGTTCGGCAGCTTCTATGTTTACCGGGTCCTGCTCTTTGTAGGTTCGCTTTTGGTAGCCGGCGATGAAGCCGAACAGGTGAACATGGTCTACCAGTTGTGACAACCTGAATTCGTATTGCTGATTGTCTTCGAGGTCGTATAGTTTAAAGCGTTCAAAATCGCTTACGAGTATGTAGCGGGGAAGTTCTCTTTCGGTTAGCCCGGGGAAATAATCTTTGGCTTGTTTGTAGGCTTTCTCTAAATCTTTACCACGGCTTTTGTGTTCGATGAGGATTTGACCTTTCCAAAGCAGGTCGATGAAGCCTGACCTCACCCCAGCCCTCTCCAAAGGAGAGGGAGTAAGACGAACCTGTTGTTCAAAGGTGGCTACTCTTCTACGGCTAATGCCAAACACATTGAAGAAGTCATCCCAAAAGGATTTGGCTTCGGCATCTTCGCTTACTTCATCTTTCCATTCCTGAGTAAATTGTAAGGCTCTGCTTTTGATCTCGTTCCAGCTTAAGGGCATAAGTGATGTTGTTATTCAAATATAATTGAAACGTTACAAACACATTAAGCAGCAATAATGAACTTACATCTATTGCAGCCCGCGCTACAGTTGTTGGCAGGGCTACACAGCAACGGCGAAGCCTGGGCGTGTAAAAAATGCGGAGTTCAATCAATCAATACAATTTGCTTAGCACGGTAGATTACCGTATTCATGCTCACTTCAAATACTTATTCAACTTTTTATACTCACTATTTTTTAATTCATTTACTACTATGGAGGCGTTCAGTTTTGCGCCGTCTATGTTAGTATGTGTATGGTCGGTGGGGAAATAAGGATTTACGGCAGACGTTCCCATGGCTTCATATTTGGTTGCCACCAGTTCATTCAAATTTATGAATCCAACACCTTCTGCTTTGGCAATTTGCGCAGCCCATAATGCATAACCATCGGCTGAACGGCTAACCTTGCCATTCTTCCAATCGTTGCGCGGAATGGGTGAACAAACAATTGCCGTAGCGCCTTTTGCTTTCGCATCGTTAATAAACTTGCGCATATACCAGCCATAAGTATGTACCGTTTCTTTCTGCTTCCTAATCGGGTTGTATATTTCTTTAGCCTCATCGCCAATGCCTTTTATGGTACCTCGGGCACGGGCAGTGTCGTCCAGCGGGGAGCCATCGTTGTGCCCAAATTGCATGATCACAAAATCGCCTGCTTTAAGTTTAGCCATCACTTTATCCCACAATCCCTGCGTTTGAAAGGTGCGGCTGCTGGTGCCGCCACGGGCATGGTTCTCTATCGTAATTTTCGAGGTATCAAAAAACGGTGCGATAAAATCGCCCCAACCCCACAATCCGCCACCCCCGGTTCCCCCTCCATTTTTCACGGTTGAATCGCCAATCATAAAAAAGGCCGGCTTCTTTTCTTTCTCTATTTTACTGATGGGTGCGCACGATGCAACAGCTATCATCAGCACATACAACCCTAATTTTTTCATAACACGTTTTTACTGGTTAAGCAAATATTTATGTAACCCTATTGCTTTGTTTTGTTTGATGCCTTCTACAACAGATTGCGCATTTACATCGGCACCCAACCTATTGGTATGCGTATGATCGCCGGGAAAATATTTCTTTACTTCCTCTGCTCCTAACTGGTCGTACTTATCTGCTGTAAGCGCATTTAAATCGATAAAGTATGCACCTTCCGCATCGGCTGATTCCTTAGCCCATTTTCCATAATCGTTGTTTGCGCGTTGCACTTTGCCGTCTCTAAATTCATTGCGCGGTATCATAGACATAACCGTTACAGTTGCTCCTTTTGCTTTTGCTTCCCTTATAAATTTTTTGATGTACCAGCCATAACTGTGCACCGTTTCCAGGGCTCCGTCTTTCCACGTTAGCACCACGCTATCGTTACCGGTACCTTTTAAAACACCACGGTAGCCGCTTCGTCCTGTATCCGGCTTTGATCCTTCGTTATGACCAAATTGAATAAACAAATGATCACCACTGTTGAGCGTCGACATTACTTTATCCCACCGCCCTTCTTTTATAAAAGTTCGTGTGCTTCTACCCGCCATTGCCTGGTTGCTAATGCTGAGTTTAGTAGTATCAAAATAGTCTGCTATCAACGTTCCCCAACCCCATTGTTCTTTGTTGCTGTTGCGAACTGTTGAATCGCCAATGATGTATAAGGTGGGTTTATCGTGTAACAAATAAATGGTAAAAGAAGAAAGAAGAATAAAAGCTGAGATCAGCAAAAACCAGGAGCGGGTTTTAGGAAGCATATGAAAGGGTTTAAGATTTATTTTGTGCTGCTATTTGCTTGTATTGAAATGGTCTTTTCACCCAACCCTTCAGCAGAAGCAGTAATGGTTATTTTACCTTTTGAAGCGGATGCCTGAATGATGCCAACAACTTCTCCCTGGAAGGCAAGTCGTTTATTACCGCGGTACAATTCGTGGCTGGCTATGTTGGCATTATCAATAGCCGCAATAACACCAGGCCCGCTGATTGAAAAGGTTATCATATCATCTGCAAGCGGGCATTTAATCCCCTTAGCATCAACAATAGTCGCTTTAATAAAAACCACATCATCAAAACTGTTTTCAACATTGTTTTTATCGGCAGTTAATAAAATGGCTGCAGGTTCGCCGGCTGTTTGCATTTCGTGTGTTGCAACAACCACTCCTTTATTTTTTGCTACGGCTTTAATGGTACCCCGTTCAAATGTCACTTTCCACGTTCGCGGCGCATCGTCGTTCGGAAGCGTTTTTGTACCCAGTGATTTTCCGTTGAGAAATAGTTCCACCTCCTCACAGTTACTAAACACCTGCACATTGGCTTCATCATAGGTATCAACATCTGCCGGCGACCAATCAGATACCAGCGATCCAACACCGGCATTACCTGCACTGCGCACTATATGCACCATTGGCTTATTACTCCACCAGCTCATACGCTCATAAGTTCTCGGCTTTGGATTGCCTAAACGATCAACTACGCCCTGGTTGCTGCCAATGTTTGGCCAATCTGCTTCTCCTAAATAGTCAACACCCGTCCATAAAAACTGTCCCGACATATAAGGGTTATCTCTTAGTATCAGCCATGCATCCCTGGTATGTCCATTCTCTGTTCCAATCACTTTTAATTGTGGCTTTGCTTTATGCAATCTTACCAACTCCTCTTCCCGATAATTCTGCCCAACTATATCCATTGTTTCAACAAAACCATTTTGATAAACACCCGCATCGTTTGGCCGGAAGATGGCCATTGTAACAGGGCGTGTTGGATCAAGCGAATGAATAAGTTCCTGCTGGTCCCTGTATTTTTTAAAACCGGCGGAGTCTTTCAGGTTATCCCGTATTTCGTTGCCTATGCTATACATGATCACACTAGGGTGGTTCCGGTCGCGCATCACTACATCTCTTGTATCTTTTTGCCACCAATCGTTAAAGTATAAATTGTAACCAAACTCCGCATTGCTTTTTTTAGCGGTCCAGGTATCAAAGGTTTCATTCATAACTAAAAAACCCATACGGTCGCATAGGTCTAAAAATTCAGGCGACATGGGATTGTGCGCCGTGCGGATGGCATTCGCCCCAACCTGTTTCATCATTTGCAAGCGCTTTTCCCAAACACGTAAAGGCACCGCAGCACCCATTGCACCGCCATCGTGGTGAAGGCATACGCCTTTTAATTTCATATTTTTCCCGTTGAGGTAGAAACCGGTGGCGGCATCAAAACGAAACTCCCGAATACCAAAATTGGTGACCACCTCATCCAATACTTTA